>JAQGMT010000295.1 GCA_028292185.1 Ramlibacter sp.
ACGGCGAGTTGCTGGAAACCGCGCCGCTCGCCGGTGTGACGAGTTACGAGCCGACCGAGCTCGTCGTCACGGTGCGCGCCGGCACGCCGCTGGCGCAACTCGAAGCCGTGCTGGCGGAGCGCGGCCAGTGCCTGCCTTTCGAGCCGCCGCACTTCGACGGTACGCCCACCATCGGCGGCATGGTGGCGGCCGGGCTGAGCGGACCGGCGCGTGCCAGCGTCGGCGCGGTGCGCGACTACGTGCTCGGCCTCACGATGATGAACGGCCGCGGCGAGGTGCTCACCTTCGGCGGCCAGGTGATGAAGAACGTGGCCGGCTACGACGTATCGCGCCTGATGGTGGGCGCGATGGGGACCTTGGGGCTGATCCTGGAAGTCAGCCTGAAGGTGCTGCCGGTGCCTCCGGCCGAGGCGACGCTGAAATTCCAGATGGACCAGGCCGAGGCGCTGCGCCGGCTCAATGACTGGGGCGGCCGGCCGCTGCCGCTGAACGCCAGTTGCTGGGTGCAGGCTTCGGGCGTGACCACGTTGTACCTGCGCTTGCGCGGCGCAGTGGCGGCGGTGGAAGCGGCGTGCCAGACCCTGGGCGGCGAGCGCCAGGACAATGCCCAGGTGGCGCCGGACTGGAGCTTGTGCCGCGACCAGTGCCTGCCCTGGTTCGGCGAGCGCGGCGAGCGCGACTTGTGGCGCCTGTCGGTGCCGCAAACCGCGCCCGTGCTCGACTTGCCGGAGCCGCCTCTCGTGGAGTGGCACGGTGGGCTGCGCTGGGTCCGCGCCGATGCGGCGGATGCCGATCGCCTGCGCCGCGCCGCCGCGGCCGCCGGCGGCCATGCGACGCTGTTCAGGCGCGCCGGGATCAAGACCGCCGGCGCGCGCCAGGTCACCCGCTTTGCCCCCTTGGCTGCACCGCTGGACCGCATCCATCGCGAGCTCAAGCGCGAGTTCGATCCGGCCGGCATCTTCAATCGCGGCCGGCTTTATCCGGATTTTTGAGATTCATGCAAACCAACCTCAGCCCCGAATTCAAGGACACGGCGCAAGGCCGCGAGGCCGAAGCGATCCTGCGCAAGTGCGTGCATTGCGGTTTTTGCGCCGCCACCTGCCCCACCTACCAGATCCTGGGCGACGAACTGGATGGACCGCGCGGCCGCATCTACCTGATCAAGCAAATGCTCGAAGGGGAAGCGCCCACGCGCAAGACCCAGTTGCACCTGGATCGCTGCCTGACTTGCCGCAATTGCGAGACCACTTGTCCCAGTGGCGTGGAATACGGCCACCTCGTCGACATCGGCCGCGCGATCATGGAGGAGAAGGTGGAGCGCGGCGCGGGCGACAAGGCGATCCGCTGGACCTTGAAGGAGGGCCTGCCTTCAGGGCTGTTCGGCCCGGCGATGAAGCTGGGGCAGTCGGTGCGGTCCTTGCTGCCCGGTTCGCTGAAGAACAAGGTGCCGCCCCGGCAGGACGCCGGGCGCTGGCCCACGCGCCAGCATTCACGCAAGGTGATGCTGCTGGCCGGTTGCGTGCAGCCATCGATGGCGCCGAACATCAACAGCGCCACGGCCCGTGTGCTCGATGCGGCGGGGATTCAGGCCGTCGTTGCGCCGCAGGCCGGTTGCTGCGGCGCCGTCAAGTTCCACCTGAACGACCAGGAGGGCGGCAAAGCGCAGATGCGCGCCAACATCGACGCCTGGTGGCCCGACGTGGAGAGCGGAAGCATCGAGGCGCTCGTCATGAATGCGTCGGGCTGTGGCGTCACCGTGAAAGAGTACGGGCACCTGCTGCGGCATGACCCGGCCTATGCGGACAAGGCGCGCCGCATCAGCTCGCTCACCCGTGACTTGAGCGAGCTGCTTCCCCAGATCGTGCCTGCGCTGCGCGGCAAGGTGCGGCCGACGGCGGGCCTGCTGGCCTTTCATCCGCCTTGCACGCTGCAGCACGGCCAGCAATTGCGGGGCGGCGTCGAGACCTACCTGGCCCAACTCGGCTTCGACGTGCGTGTCGCGCTGAACGAATCGCACCTGTGTTGCGGCTCGGCGGGCACCTACTCCGTGCTGCACCCGGAGATCGCGCAGGAATTGCGCGATCGCAAGCTGGGCCATCTGTCGGGATTGCAGCCGCAGGCGATCATCTCCGCCAACATGGGCTGCATCACTCACTTGCAAAGCGGCACCGCCACCCCGGTCAGGCATTGGGTGGAAGTGCTGGACGCGGCCCTGCCACCGTCCTGAACACCTCGGCTAGGCCGCGAGTGCTTTTTCGATGTCCTTGGCCAGCGCGGCCGGCGCATCGGCCGGCGCGTAGCGCTTGATCACGGCGCCGTCCTTGCGAACCAGGAACTTGGTGAAGTTCCACTTGATGAAGGTGCTGCCCAGAATGCCGGGGGCCTCTTTCGCCAGCCACTGATACAGCGGATCCGCCGTGGCGCCGTTCACATTGATCTTGGCCATCATCGGAAAGCTCACGCCGTAATTCGCCTGGCAGAACTGCGCGATTTCGCTGTTGCTGCCGGGGTCCTGCGCGCCGAACTGGTTGCACGGAAAGCCCAGCACCACCAAACCCTTGCCGCCGTACGCCCGGTGCAGTTCTTCGAGACCGCCGAACTGCGGCGTGTAGCCGCACGCGCTGGCGGTGTTCACGATCAGCAGCACCTTGCCGCGGTACTGCGCCAGCGGCACGGTATTGCCGTCGATTTGGCGCACTTCGAAGTCGTAGACGGTTTTCATCCGCTCATTCTGCGCTTGGCGCACCGGGCGCCTGTTTCTCCGGCCAGGCCGACCACGCGGCTGCTGCCAGGATCAGCGCACCGCCGACCCAGGTGCGGGCACTCATTTGCGCGGCGCCGAGCGCGACCGACGAGAGGCTGGCGAACACCACCTCGGACAGCATGATCAGCGCCGCCGCGTGGGCGCTCATTCGCGAGGCACCGTACTGCAGTGCCATGTTCCCCGCCAGAAATCCGAGACTGAGCGCGACACCGACGGCGGCCCACGAGAATTGCGGCACCGGCAGCGCGGGCACGATCCCGAGCGCCAGCCCCAGCATCGCCGTACTGGCCGCCAACCCGGCGCCGCCCGCGAACATTGCGAGGATGCGCGGCGCCGCTGCCACGTGGCGCAGCTTGCGCAAAAGAATGTTGGTGAGTGAGAAGCAGAACCCGCCCATCAATGCCAGCCAGTCGGCCGCGCTTTCCGGCACCGGCCAGAACGAACCCGCCGTATTCAGCACGATGGCCACGCCCAGCATCGCCAGCGCCAGTCGCGCCAGCGAAGGCAGCGTCGGCCGCTCGCCCAGGATGGGCCAGGCGAGCAGCACCGTCCAGGCGGGCATCAGGTAGAACAGCAGCACCACCCGCACCACGTCGCCGACGGTCACCGCCCAGTTGAATCCCACATTGGTGAGCCCGGCGGCGGCCATCAAGCACCACAAGAGCGGCTGCTTGCCAAAGCCGCGCCAGGCCGCGGGGCGAAACGCCAGCAGCAGGACGAGGGAAACGAGATAAACCAGGGCCGTCGCCCAGAGCGGATGCAGGCCCAGCGCCTGCAACTGGCGGAACGGCCACCACGAGACGCCCCAGACGAAAGCGTTGACCAGCAGCGCGAGCGCCGGCCAGGTTGCGCTACCCATGCACGTTGTCGTGCCGGGCGATCTTCAGCAGGTGCTCGAGCTCTTCGCGGTGCTTCACCGTGTTGCTGCGGTGCCAGCGCATGATCAGCCACATCATGCCGGTCACCGCGATGCCGAACGCCGTGATGGCGCCGAAGGCGCTCATGCCCATGCCGGTGGACAAACTGTAGAAGGCCCCGAGGCCGAGAATGCAAGCCTGCTCGTTGAAGTTCTGCACCGCGATCGAACGGCCGGCGCCCATCAGGTTGGCGCCGCGATGCTGCAGCAGTGCGTTCATCGGAACCACCATGAAGCCGCCGAGCCCGCCCATCAGGATCAGGAAGGGCACTGCCACCCACACGTTGCTGATGAAATCCATGACGATGATCAGGACCCCCATCAAGATGCCCATGGGGATCACCTTGGTCGCCACGTCCAGGCGCATGCGCACCGACGCGACGACGGCGCCGACAGCGGTTCCGATGGCCACCACCCCGCCAAGCGAGGCGGCCTGCGTGGTGCTGTAGCCCAGCGCCGCGGCGCTCCAGGCCAGGATGATGTAGCGCAGGTTGCCGCTCACGCCCCAGAACAGCGTGGTGGTGGCCAGCGAGATCTGGCCGAGCTTGTCGCGCCACAGGCGCGAGTTGCAGGTCCAGAAATCGGGCACCAGCTCCAGCGGGTTCTTCGGCATCGGCCGCATCTCAACGCCGGTCAAGGGGATGCGCAGGTTGAACCATGCCGCCAGGGCATAGACGAAGATCAGCACGGAGATGGCGGCTTCGGGCGCCGTCTTGATGCCGGTGTCGATCAGGGGGATGTCGATGGACAGCAGGTGCGACGAGATCACGCGGCCCACCAGCTGCCCGCCGAGCAGGATGCCCAGGATGATCGAGGCGATCGTCAGGCCTTCGATCCAGCCGTTGGCTTTGACCAGCTGGGAGGCCGGCAGCATCTCGGTGAGGATGCCGTACTTGGCCGGCGAGTAGGCCGCCGCACCGAGCCCGACCACCGCATAGGCCAGCAGGGGATGGCCGCCGAACAGCATCAGCACGCAGCCCGCCACCTTGATGGCGTTGCTGGTGAACATCACGTTGCGCTTGGGGCGGGCGTCCGCGAAGGCACCGAGCCACGGCGCCAGAATGACGTAGAACAGCGCGAATATGGGGACCAGCGCGGCACGTTGCCACTCGGCGCCGCCGCTGCCGCGGATCAATTCCACCGCCGCCACGAACAACGCCTGGTCGGCCAGCGACGAAAAGAATTGCGCCGCCATGAGGGTGTAGAAACCGCGCTTCATAGGCAGGGCTTGGGGCGCATCAGGCGGCCTGATACGCGGTAATTTTTAGAACAGTCTCCAACAACTAAAGGTTATATCACGCGGGCTGATGAGAAAATCCGCCAATGCCGCGACCGATCCAGGCCACCATCCACAGTGGCGCGCTGCGCCAAAACCTGGCGCGGATGCGCGCCTCGGCGCCTGACGCCAAGGTTTGGGGCATCGTCAAAGCCAATGCCTACGGCCACGGCATCGAGCGGGTGTGGGAAGGCTTGCGGGCTGCCGATGGCTTTGCACTGCTCGATCTGCAGGAAGCCGAGCGGGTGCGGGCCCTGGGCTGGCGCGGGCCTGTCCTGCTGCTCGAAGGCGTGTTCGAGCCGCGCGACCTGGAGCTGTGTTCGCGTCTTGGCCTGTGGCACACCATTCATTGCGACGAGCAGATCGAGATGCTGGCCGCCCACAAGACACAGCAGCCCCACCGCGTTTTCCTGAAGATGAATTCGGGCATGAACCGCCTGGGCTTTGCGCCCCAGCGCTATCGCGCGGCCTGGACCCGGCTGGAAGCCTTGCCCCAGGTCGATGAGATTTCGCTCATGACCCACTTCGCCGACGCCGACACCGAGAAAGGGGTGGCTCAGCAGGTCCGTGTGTTCGAGGAAATCACCCGCGACTTGCCGGGCGAGCGCACCTTGTCCAACAGCGCGGCCAGCCTGCGTTTCGGCAGCGACGCCACAGTTCGCGCCGACTGGATCCGTCCAGGCATCGCGGTGTATGGCAGCGCGCCCGACTACCCCCGGCACGACATCGCGCAGTGGCAATTGCAGCCGACCATGACGCTGGACGCTCGCATCATCGGGGTGCAGCAATTGGCGCCTGGCGACACGGTGGGCTATGGCTCCAGCTTCACGGCGGACACACCGCTTCGCATTGGCGTGGTGGCGTGCGGCTACGCCGATGGTTATCCGCGCCACTGCAGCACCGGAACGCCGGTGCTGGTGGACGGGGTTCGCACGCGGCTGGTCGGCAGGGTCAGCATGGACATGATCACGATCGATCTGACGCCGGTTCCGCACGCCGGCATCGGCACGCCGGTAACGCTGTGGGGCCGGGCCGCCGACGGCGCCGTGCTCGCGATCGACGAAGTCGCGCAGGCCGGTGCGACTGTAGGTTATGAGCTGATGTGCGCGCTGGCGGCGCGGGTGCCGGTCACGGTGGACTGAGTCGCCGCGACGCAGCGGGCTAGCGCTTGCGGGTGCCCAGCACCATCACCGTCGCAACCACGATCAGCGCACCGCCAATCTGGATCGGCGCGATCGTCTGCCCCAGGATCAACCAGGCCAGCACCAGCGCGCACACCGGCTCGACATTCATGATCGCGGAGTTGCCCACCACGCCGAGCTTGGGCAGCACCGTGAACATGATGGTGAAGGCAGTGCCGTAAAGAAAAGTGAGCGCGGCCAGGCCGCCCCAGCCGGCGGCCGCATCGGGCAGATGGAAGCCGCCTTGCAGGGTGACCGTGGCCAGCGCCACGAGGCACGCAATCGTCATGGTGGTGGCGGTGCGCACCCGTCCGTCCACGTCGCCCGCTTCGTGCTGCGTAATCACCAACGCCAGGCCGAAGGTCGCGGCGGCCGTGAGGGCGAACGCGACGCCGGCGCCGATGCGCGCCCATTGCCCGGCGGTGCCGAGCCCTGATGCCGCGCCCATCACGTCCAGCGCCAGCCCCAGGCCGACCAGGATGATGGGCATCGCAATCAACATCGCGCGTTCCGGTTGCTGCCGGTACAGCAAGCGCGCCCACAGGGCGGTCCAGATCGGGTAGGTGTTGAAGGCCAGCAGCGCCAGCGCCACCGGAAGGCGCGCGACGGCTGAATACAGGCACAGGCTTTGAACCCCGACCAGGAGACCGACGGCCGGCAACATGCGCTTGTGGCGCGCGGTGAAGCTGACGCGCACCCCTTGCAGCGCCAGGATGATGACGATCACAGTGGCTGTCACCGCGCTGCGAAACACCACCGCCGTGGCGACGTCGACGCCGTGGTTGAAGGCGATGCGCGCGGCCACGTGGTTGGCACCCATCATCAGCGCGATCAGCAACAGCGTCGCGAAGGCGGTGCCGCTGATGGCTTTGGTGGGGGGTGTGATCATCCGGGCGTCGGCTGCAAAGCGGGCGAGCTTAATACAAGCCGCGCACTCTTGCGTGCAGCCGCGTCAATCCGAGCAGCGCGTCGATGAAAGGCGTAGGCGTGTGCGTCAGCAGGCCGAGTTCCCTCACCACCGTGACGAGCGCATCGAGTTCCACCGGCTTGCCCGCTTCCACGTCCTGCAACATGGAAGTCTTGAACGCGCCCAGCTTGCGCGTCACCTGGTGCCGGTCCTCGGGCCGCTGTTCGATCGGGATGCCGATGCGCGCGCCGATCTCGCGCGCCTCGAGCATCGCAGCGCTGATGAAACCCAGTACCAGTTCGTCGTCGAGAATGCGGTCGGTGGTCGCGCCGGTGATCGCGCTGATCGGGTTCACCGTCATGTTGCCCCACAGCTTGTACCAGGTGTCCTTCTGGATCTGCTCGGACAGCACCGTCTCGTAGCCTGCCTTCTCGAGCAAGGCCACCAGGTCGCGCACCCGCGCTGTCTTCTCGCCCGACGGCTCGCCGACGATCAGCTTGTTGCCGAAGTGATGCACCACGCTGCCCGGGCCCGCGAGAGAACAACTGGCGTGCACCACGCAGCCGATGATGTGCTGGGGTGCAACGGCGTTGGCGATGCTGCCGTCCGGGTCCACCGCTTTGAGCTGCGTGCCAGCGTACGGCCCGCCGAAGCCGTCGAAGAACCACCAGGGCACGCCGTTCATGGCGGTGAGCACGATGGTTTCCGGGCCGAGCAGCGGTGCGATGCCCTTGGCCACCTCCCTCATCGCCGGTGCTTTCACCGCGACGACGACCAGATCTTGGGGGCCGAGCTCGGATGGATTGGCGCTGGCTTGCACCGGCGCGCAAAGGGCCTGCCCGGCGTCTTGCAGCCGCAGCCCTTGCGAAGTCACCGCCTCGAGCGTGGCGCCGCGCGCCACCACGCTGACTTCGCATCCCGCGCGCGCAAGCCTCACGCCGAGCCAGCCGCCGATCGCGCCGGCGCCGTAGATGCAGACCTTCATCAGCGTGGTTTCAGTTCTTGTAGCTGGCGTCGATGCGGTCGACGCGGCGCACCAGTGCGTCGAACACGTCCTGGCCGGCGCCAAAGCGCTGGTCCCACTGGAACGAATCCTCGGCCGTCTGCTGCGCCACTGACGGCGGAACCGGAATGGCGGGGCCCAGCGCAGCTTGCGCCACTTGCACGTCGCAGGCCCGCTGCAGCGTCCAAAGGCGCACGAATGCGAGCGGCAAGGTCGGGCCCCAGCTCAGGAGCCCGTGATTGCGCAGGATCACCGCCGGCTTGTCGCCGATGTTCTTCAACAGGCGCGGCGTTTCCTCGGCGCGGATGGTGATGCCTTCGAAGTCGTGGTACGCCACCAGGCCATGCAGCTGCGCCGAATAGAAGTTGTTCTGCGCCAGTCCGCCTTGCGTGCAGGCGACGGCCAGGCCCGCGGTGGTGTGGGTGTGCATCACGCAATGGGCGTCCGGCAGGCTTTCATGGATGGCCGAATGCACCGTGAAGCCGGCGGGGTTCACAGGCCAGGGATTCTCGTCGAGCTTGTTGCCCTTGAGGTCGATCTTCAGCAGGTTGCCCGCCGTCACTTCGCTGTAGTGCAACCCGAACGGGTTGATCAGAAAATGCTTTTCGGGCCCGCTCACGCTTTCGGGCAGGCGCACGGTGATGTGGTTGTAGATCATCTCGGTCCAGCCGAGCATGTCGAACACGCGGTAGCAGGCCGCCAGTTGCACGCGGGCTTGCCACTCGTCGGGGTGCATGCGGGCGGCGGGAAGGGTCTTCAGCATCGCGGTCATGGCTTGGCTCCCGGGTTCAAGTGTCGGCGGTGAAGCCGATGGCTTTGACCACCGGGCCCCACCGATCCATATCGGCCTTCAGGCGCTCCGCCAGCTCCGCCGGCGACGAGGACTTCGCTTCCAGTCCCATGACCGCCAATCCCGACACGGTCTCGGGCGCGGCCAGTGCGGCGCGCAGCGCGGTGTTCAGCCGGGCGACAGTGGAGGCCGGCGCTTTTGCGGGCAAATAGAAGCCGAACCACTCGTTGAAGACGAGGTCTTTCAAGCCTTGCTCGAAGAACGTGGGCGTGTTCGGCGCGAACGGGCTGCGCTTGGCACCCGACACCCCGAGCAAGCGGCATTTACCGGCGGCAACGTGCTGCGTGAATTCGCCCACCGGCCCGCTCACGGCGGGAATCTGGCCGCCGACCATGTCCAGGATGGCAGGTTGCGTGCCGCGAAAGGCAGCATGCTTGATGTCCACGCCCGCCGAGCGGCCCAGGAGCACGCCGATGAAGTGCGGCACCGAGCCGGCCGCCGGCGAGCCGAAAGTGGCGAGGCTCGGGTTGGCCTTGCACCAGGCCAGGAACTCCGGGATCGTGTTCACGCTGACGGGCACGGCCGGGCCAACGGCGAAGCCAAAGTCGAAGGTGCAGCCCAGCGACACGGGCGTCAGATCGGCCACCGGGTCGTAGGGCAGCTTCTTGTAGATGTGCGGATAGATGCCCAGCATCGACATCGGCGTTTGCAAGAGCGTCGCACCGTCCGGGGGCGCCGCCTTGACGAACTGCACGGCGATCTGGCCGCCCGCGCCGGTCTTGTTCTCGACGAAAACCGCTTTGGCATAGCCACCGGTCATGCGCTCGGCCACCCGTCGGCAAATCGAGTCGGAAGTGCCGCCCGGCGGGAAGCCGGTGACGATCTTGAGCGACTCGATCTGCGCTTGGGCCCAAGCGGGCAGGCCGGCGGCAGCGAGGCTTGCCGCGCCGGCGCTGTGCAACAGATGACGGCGGGAAATCGTCATGGCACGCTCCTCGGTTATTGGCTCTTGAATTTGGCAGCCAGTGCGCTGGTGGCCCTTGCCAACAGCACGGTGTCCTGGCCGACCGCCACGAAGGTGCAGCCGAGTTCGAGGTATTTCCTGGCCGGAGCTTCGTCGTTATGCAGGATGCCCGCCGCCTTGCCAGCCTTGTTGATGCGGCCGATCGCGTCGGCGATGGCGGCCTGCACTTTCTCGTGGCCCATGTTGCCGACATAGCCCAGCGACGCCGACAAGTCCGCCGGCCCGATGAACACACCATCGACGCCCTCGACAGCCGCGATCGCATCCAGGTTGTCCAGCGCTTGCTGCGTCTCCACCTGCACCAGCAGGCACAACTGCGCGTTGGCTTCCTTGCCGTAGTTCGGGTAGCGGCCCCAGCGCGAGGCGCGCCCGCCCGCCATGCCGCGGATTCCATCGGGCGGGTAGCGCATCGCGCGGACGATCTCGCGCGCTTGCTCCGCGGTGTCCACCATTGGCACCAGCAGGCTCTGGATGCCCAGGTCGAGGTACTGCTTGATGATCATGGTGCCGACATGACCCTGGCCCACCGGTATGCGGGCCACCGCGTGCGTGCCGGGATAGCCGGCGATCGTCTGCGCCTGCTGCAGGATGCTGCGCAAGTCGTTGGGCGAATGCTCGCCATCGATCAGCAACCAGTCGAAGCCGGCGCCGGCGCAGATCTCGGTCGAGTAGTGACTCGCCAAGCCCTGCCACAGGCCGATCTGCGGGCGTTTCTGGGCCAGGGCTTGCTTGAATGTATTCACGGGTGTTTGCATAACGCGTCCTTAAACAAATCTGAATTCGAAACGGCCCAAGGGCCCGTAGTCGGCGTCGAACAGGTCGCCTTCTTTCGCCGCGACGGGCCGCGTGAACGAACCCGCCAGCACCACCTCGCCGGCTTCCAGCCGTTCGCCCCAGGGCGCCAGCTTCATCGCCAGCCAAGCCACGCCGATCGCCGGGTGCCCTTGCACGCCCGCGGCGAGGCCGGTCTCTTCCACACTGCCGTTCTGCCGCAGGATGGCGCCGACCCAGCGCAGGTCCAACTCACGCGGATGCATTTTGCGCCCGCCCAGCACGATGCCGGCATTCGCGGCGTTGTCGCTGATGGTGTCCTGCACCTTGCGCATGACCTTGGTGTGGCGGTCGAACTGTTCGATGCGCGCGTCGATGATCTCGATGGCCGGAGTCACGTACTCGGTGGCGTCCAGCACCTGTTCGACATCGATGTCCGCACCTTCCAGGGTGCGCTTGAGCACGAAGGCCAGCTCCACCTCGACGCGGGGCGCGATGAAGCGCTGGGCGGGAATGTCGCCGGGCTCGAAGAACATGTCGTCCAGCAACGTCCCGAAATCAGGCTCGTCGATCTGGCTCGACTGCTGCATCGCCCGCGAGGTCAGGCCGATCTTGTGGCCGCGCGCCAACCGGCCTCGCGCGATCTTCATCTTCACCCAGGCCCGCGACACCGCGTAGCCGTCCTCCACCGTCATGCCCGGAAAACGCTTGGAGAAATGCTCGACCTGCGCGCGCGACTTTTCGCTGTGATCCAACTCGGCCGCGAGTTGCGCGATGAGTTCTGAGGAAAACATGGTGGCTATTTGCTGAACAAGGGGTGCAGGTTGCTGTGCTTGGCGTCGTAGACCTGGCCCGGGCTTTCGTCGATCTGGATCGTCACACCGATGTGTTTTTTCTCGAAGGCGGCGGCAAAGCGCGCTTGCACTTTCGCCCGCACTGCGTCGCCAGCGCGCTGCTTCGCCGCCTCGCTGCGGCCACCGGCAATGCGGATGTTGATGTAGCAAAAGCCGTAATCGGCCTTGCCATCCGCCACCGCATACACCTTCGCGGGGTATGCCAGCACGCGGGTTCCGCCGATCGGAAACAGCGGCCCGCCCGTTTCATCTTTCTGCGCGACGAGCACGGCCGCGATCTCGCGGCACAGCGCGGGCATGTCGACCTCGGCTTCGAGATTGGCGGTGTATTGAAGGACAACGTGCGGCATAAATGGGGTCAGATATCCAAAGATATGGGGGTCAGATTCCAATTAATTCAGCGGCGTCACCGGAAAAACCGCGTTGATCTGCCCGGTGCCGGAACTTCCAAAGTACGGCGTGATGACTTCCACCGGTGATGCATAGCGATCCCAGCCGAGGAGGCCCAGCAGCATCGCCGTGTCGTGCATGTCGCCTTCGCCCCAGCACTTCTCGGCGTACATGGGCAGCATGCCGATGAAGGTCTTCCAGTCGCCTTGTTCCCACAACTGCACCACGCGCTGGTCCACCTGCTCGAGGAACGGGTCGTACAGCTTGTGCATGAACTCGGGCGCGCGGCCGTTGTCGGCGAAGTGATGCGAGAGCGACCCGCTGGCGAACACCGCGACGGTGCCGTCGTAGTTCTCTTCGATCGCTCGGCGCACGGCGAGGCCAAACCGGCCCGACTCATGCAGATCGTGCCAGTCGCACCAGCCGCTGACGCTGATCACCTTGTAGTGCTGGTCGCTGTTCATGTAGCGCATCGGCACCAGCGTGCCGTATTCCAGTTCCAGCGTGGTGTCGGAATGCGCGCGGCTCTTCACGCCCATCGCGTTGGCCATGTCGCCGATCATGTGGCCCAGCGCCGGATTGCCCGGATACGCATAAGGCATGTTCTTGATGAAGTGCGGCAGCTCGTTGCTGGTGTAGGTCCCCGCGAACTTCGGTCCGCAATTGATGTGGTACTCGCTGTTCACCTGCCAGTGCACGTCGAACACCACGATGGTGTCGACGCCCAGGGCGCGGCAGCGCCGGTCGATCTCCTTGTGTCCGGCGATCGCCGCATCGCGGCAACCGAAGTTCGGCCCCGGAAACTCCGACAAGTACATCGATGGCACGTGCGTGATCTTCGCGGCAAGCGCCAGCTTACCCACGGTGAGGCTCCTGTGCGTTGTGGGGCTTACTCATTCGTGTCGCCTTGCGGCGCGTCGTCCAGCCGCACCGACTGCTGCGCGCGGGTGTTCACCCGCAAGGCGAACACGTCGGGGCGGGCGTAATGACCGACCACATCGAAATCCATCTGCGCCATCGGGATCGCCGACATGTCCAGTTCGGCGGTGAGCAGCGCGTCCTCGTTGAACACCGGCCCGGCCAGCATCTTGCCCAGCGGATCGATGATCATGCTGCCGCCACGCATCAGCACGGTGTCCGCGGGCTCGGGCAAGCGGTTGTTCATCTGGTCCGCCGGGAACTGCGAACGGCGCAGGTGCTGGCAGGCGGAGAGCACGAAGCAGCGGCCTTCGAGCGCGATGTGCTGCATCGTCGAGGCCCAGCTGTCACGATCGTCCGCCGTCGGCGCGCAATAGAGCGCGATGCGCTGCTGGTACATCGCCATGCGCAATGCGGGCATGTAGTTTTCCCAGCAGATCACGGCGCCGAGTTTTCCATACGGCGTATCCACGGTCTTGAGCGTCGAGCCGTCGCCAAAGCCCCAGACCAGCCGCTCGAGCGCAGTGGGCATCAGCTTGCGGTGCTTGCCCAGGACGGCGCCATCAGGCCCCAGATAGACGGCCGTGCAATACAAGGTGCCGCCTTCGCGCTCGATGATGCCGACGCACACGTACATGCGATGCTTGGCCGCGGCCTTGGCGAGCTGCGCGATCGCGGGGCCATCCACCGTGACGGCGGCATCGTAGTAGCGCTTGAATTCCGTCCGGCCGCGCGGTGTTCGTCCGCCCAAATGAATGTCGAAGTCGGCGCCCTTCGGGTAGCCGCCGATAAACGCTTCCGGAAATACCAGCAGCTGCGCGCCTTGCTTGGCCGCCTCCGTCATCAGGCCGAGCGCCTTTTCAATCGTGGCCGGCGTGTCCAGCAGCACCGACGCGGTTTGCGCCACCGTGGCAATCAGTTTCATGCCGCCCCCCAATGTGGGATGTGATGAGATCCGAGCGAGACAGCGATGTTCTTGGGCTCCAGGAACACTTCGTAGCTCCAGGTGCCGCCTTCGCGCCCCGTGCCCGAGGCCTTGGTGCCGCCGAAGGGTTGCCGCAGATCGCGCACGTTCTGGCTGTTGACGAAACACATGCCCGCTTCGACGGCGGCAGCGACGCGGTGTGCCTTGCCGACATTCTCGGTCCACACATAACTCGACAAGCCGTAGTGGATGTCGTTGGCCAGGCGAATCGCGTCGGCTTCGTCCTTGAACGGGATCAGGCAGGCCACCGGGCCGAAGATCTCGTCTTGCGCGATCTTCATGCGGTTGTCGACGTCGGCGAACACGGTCGGCGCCACATAGTTGCCCTTCTGCACCCGGCCCGGCAGGGCGGGCGCGTCAAGTCCGCCGCACAGCAGCGTCGCGCCTTCTTTCGGACCAAGTTCGATGTAGCCGCGCACCTTCGCCAGATGGCCTTGCGAGATCATCGGACCGATGACGGTCTTCTCGTCGAGCGGATCGCCGACCGATAAGCGCTTCGCCCGTTCAACGAACTTCTGCACGAAGTCGGCGTAGATCGACTGCTGCACCAGGATGCGGCTGCCCGCGGTGCAGCGCTCGCCGTTGTTGGAGAAGATCATGAACACCGCGGCGTCCAGCGCCCGATCGAGCTGCGCGTCCTCGAAGATCACGAAGGGCGACTTGCCCCCGAGCTCCATGCTGAACTTCTTCAGGCCCGCTTCCTTGACGATGCGGTTGCCGGTGGCGGTCGAGCCGGTGAACGAAATTGCGCGCACATCGGGATGCCGCACCAGCGGCTCGCCGGCCTGCTTGCCGTAGCCGTGCACCAGGTTCAGCACGCCGGGCGGAATGCCGGCCTCCAGCGCCAACTCGCCAAGCCGCGACGCCGTCATTGGCGACAGCTCGCTCATCTTCAGCACGGCGGTATTGCCGAACGCCAGACACGGTGC
>JAQGMT010000304.1 GCA_028292185.1 Ramlibacter sp.
TTGCGGTTGGCGTTGACCATCACTTCACCGACCTGCGGTTGCAGGCGCATGAGCGTGTGCAAGGCCAGGGGCATGCCGTTGAAATTCTGCAGTCCCTTGTCGGCGCCGCCCATGCGCGAGCCGCGTCCGCCGGCGAGGACCACGCCCGTGATGTCGGCGGTTTGGATCGGTACGGACATTCGGTTCTTTCAGCCGCCGATGTAGCTCATCTCGACCCGGCGCATGGCGCTGCCGCTGTCCGCGGGCATCGAGCTGCGCAGCTGCGAGTAGCGATCGGCCCGGCCTTGCCATATGTGACCGATCGCCGAGGCGAGCTCTTCGTCGGTGGCGCCGCCGCGAACCAAGGAGCGCAAGTCGTGGCCTCGGTTGGCGAACAGGCAGAGGTACACCTGTCCTTCGGTGGACAAGCGGGCCCGGTTGCAGTCGCCACAGAAGGCCTGCGTCACACTGCTGATCACGCCGATCTCACCCGCGGCCGCGTCGTGTTGGCCGTTCGCGTCGGCGTAACCCCAGCGCTCGGCGGTTTCGCCCGCCGCGCTCGGCTCCAGCTGGACCAGCGGCAGTTCCGCGCCGACCAGCTTCACAACTTCGGCGGACGGCAGCACTTCGTCCATGCGCCAGCCATTGGTGGCGCCGACGTCCATGTACTCGATGAAGCGCAACACGGTGCCGCTGCCTTTGAAATGCCGCGCCATCGGCAGGATCTCGTGTTCGTTGGTGCCGCGCTTGACCACCATGTTGATCTTGATCGGGCCGAGCCCGGCGTCTTTGGCCGCTTGTATGCCCTCGAGCACTTCGGCGACCGGGAAGTCCACGTCGTTCATCTGCCGGAACACAGCGTCGTCCAGGCCGTCCAGGCTGACGGTCACCCGTTGCAGTCCGGCTGCCTTCAGCGACTTGGCCTTGCGGGCGAGCAGGGAGCCGTTGGTGGTCAAGGTGAGGTCCAGCGGTGCGCCATCAACCGTCTTCAGGACGGCCAATTGCTCGATCAGCGCTTCGATGTTCTTGCGCAGCAGGGGCTCGCCGCCCGTCAGGCGGATCTTGCGCACGCCGTGCGCGATGAACTGGCGCGCGACGCGGGCGATTTCCTCGAAGGTCAGCAGTGCGGCGTGCGGCAGGTAAGGGTAGTTCTTGTCGAACACTTCCTTGGGCATGCAGTAGCTGCAACGGAAGTTGCAGCGGTCGGTCACGCTGATGCGCAAATCGCGCAGTGGCCTTCCCAGCGTGTCCGCCAACAGGCCGGTCGCGGGCACGGCGCCGGCGGGCAGCCTCGCGCCGAGCGCGGCGAGGCGCTGGTCGATCAGGGGAATCACGCGTTCGGCCATGGGGCTATTGTCACCGCGCCCGGCGCAAGCCAAAAGCGCTCACCGGAAAGTCCTCTCAGGCGCAGCGGGCACCGTCCACCTCGATGCATACGCCCGAGATGAACGCGGCCTCGTCGCTGGCCAGGTAGAGCGCGGCGTTGGCGACGTCCAGCGCGGATGAAAAGCGGCCCAGGGGAATGGTGGCCAGGAACCTGGCGCGGCGGACATCGTCGACCGGACCCCCGGCGAATTCGGCCGACAAGCCGGTGTCGGGATTGAAGACCGGGTTGATGCAATTGACGCGGATGTTCTCCGGGCCGAATTCCGCCGCCAGCGATTTGCTGGTGGTGATGACCGCGCCCTTGGACCCGTTGTACCAGGTCAGGCCCGGGCGCGGCCGGATGCCGGCGGTGGACGCGATGTTGATCAAGCTGCCGCCCTTGTTGGCGCGAAAGGCCGGCACGGCATGGATGGTGGAGAGGTAGATGCTCTTCACGTTGACGGCGAAGCACTTGTCGAACTCGTCTTCGCTCACTTCCAGCGCCGGCCGGTTCCTATGGGTCCAGCCGGCGTTGTTCACCATCACGTCGAGCTTGCCGTGTCGCTGCACGGCCGCGGCAACCAGCGCCTTCATGTCGGCGGATTTCGTGACGTCGGCCGCGAAGAACGATGCCACTCCACCCGCTGCCACGATCTGCGCGACCACTCTTTCACCCGCCGCGACATCGACGTCGTTGACCACCACCTTCGCGCCTTCCGCTGCCAGCCGCTTGGCGATGCCCTCGCCGATGCCGCCGCCCGAACCGGTGACGATGATGGATTTGTCCTGCACGCGCATCGTGGTCTCCTGGCTGGTCGAGAGTCAGCCGTGCCGGATGGCCACGGTCTTGAGCGTGGTGAAACCGTACAGCGCCTCGAAGCCTTTCTCACGGCCGTGACCTGATGACTTCACGCCCCCGAACGGCAGCTCGACCCCGCCGCCGGCCCCATAGTTGTTGACGAACACCTGGCCGCTTCGCACGCGTTTGGCCATGCGCAGCTGGCGGCCGCCATCGCGGGTCCAGACGCCCGCGGCCAGGCCGAACCGGGTGGCATTGGCGAGCGCCACGGCCTCGTCTTCATCGCGAAAGCTCATCGCGGCCAGCACCGGGCCGAACACTTCTTCCTGCGCGAGCCGGTGGTTCACCGGCACGTCGCGCAGCAAGGTTGGGGCCTGGTAGAAGCCGGTCTCGGGCGCTTCTTCCACCACTTCGCCTTGCGCGACCGTGTCGATGCCGGCGGCATGTGCGTCCGAGAGGAAGTCCCAAACGCGCTGCTGCTGCGATGCGCGAATCAGCGGGCCGACATCGAGGTCCATTTGCGCCGGACCGACACGCAGTTGCTGGAAGCTGTTGCCGAGGCGATCGAGCAGGGCTTCGTAGATCGATCGTTGCACCAGCAAGCGCGACCCGGCGGAGCAGGTTTGCCCGGCGTTCTGCACGATCGCATTGATGACGGTCGGCAGCGCGAGTTCGAGATCGGCGTCGTCGAAGACGATTTGCGGGCTCTTGCCGCCGAGCTCGAGCGTGACCGGGCAATGGCGTTCCGCGGCAACTTGCTGGATCAGTGTCCCGACCTTGGGGCTGCCGGTGAAGCTGATGTGGTCTATGCCCGGGTGGCGGGCCAGCGCGTCGCCCACTTCATGCCCCAGGCCGGTGACGACGTTGATGGCGCCGGCCGGGAACCCGGCTTCGGCCGCGAGTTGCGCCACGCGAATGACGGACAGGCAAGCGTCTTCCGACGGCTTCACCACGCACACGTTGCCGGCCGCCAGCGCCGCACCCACGCTGCGCCCGAAGATCTGCATCGGGTAGTTCCACGGAATGATGTGGCCGGTGACGCCGTGCGGCTCGCGCCACGTGAAGACGCTGTAGCCGTCGAGATAGGGAATGGTTTCGCCATGCAGCTTGTCGCAGGCGCCCGCGTAGTACTCGAAGTAGCGAACCAGCGCGATGGTATCGGCGCGCGCCTGCTTGGTGGGCTTGCCGCAATCGCGCTGTTCGAGGGCGGACAGTTCGTCCGCATGCTCGGCGATGCTCTCGGCCAGCCGCATCAACATGCGGCCGCGCTCGGCGGCGGTGAGCTTGCTCCAGACGCGGTCGTAGCATTGACGCGCAGTGCGCACGGCGAAGTCGATGTCGTCCGCGGTGCCGCGCTGCAGTTCGTCGAATGGCTGACCGTCCGAAGGATCGATCAC
>JAQGMT010000382.1 GCA_028292185.1 Ramlibacter sp.
AATGCTCGGTGCCCAGGTAGGCGGCGCGCACGGCGGGGCTTTGCTGCACTTCGCGCGGCGTGCCTTCCATGAGCTGCGTGCCGAACTCCATCACCACCAGCCGGTCGCACACCTCCATCACCAGGTCCATATCGTGTTCGACCAGCAGGATGCTGATGCCCTCGCCCTTCAGTTGGCGCAGCACTTGCACCAGTGCCTGCTTTTCCTTCAGGCGCAGGCCCGCGGCGGGTTCGTCCAGCAACAGCAAGGCGGGGTCGGCGCACAGTGCGCGCGCGATCTCCAGTAAACGTTGCATGCCCATCGGCAGGTTGCCGGCGGTCTCGTGCAGCATCTCGCCCATGCCGATGCGTTCCAGCTGCCTCTGCGCTTCCTTGAACAGCATCCGCTCCTCCTGGCGATCCCATCGCGCCATCGCCGCGAGCACGCCCTTGTGCCCGCGCGTGTGCGCGCCGAGCGCGACATTTTCCAGCACCGTCATGTCGGAGATCATCTTCACGTGCTGGAAAGTGCGGGTCACGCCCTTGCGGGCAATCACGCGCGAGGGCAGGCCGGCGATCGGCTCGCCGCGGAAGCTGACGGCGCCGCGCGTCAGACTCAGCACACCGGTGAGCAGGTTGAAGGTGGTGGACTTGCCGGCGCCGTTGGGGCCGATCAGCCCGACGATCTCGCCGGCGCGGACCTGGAAGCTGATGTCGTTCACCGCCACCAGCCCGCCGAATTCCTTGCGCACCGATTGCACGTCCAGCACCAGTTCGCCGGCGGCGGGCTTGTCCTTGTGCGCGAGCGCGGGTGCATCCGCCCAGTCCATGTTGCGGCGAGCGCGGGGCAAGCGCCGATCGACGAAATCCCAGATCCCATCCGGCGCGTATTTCAGGATCAGCACCAGCAGCACGCCGAAGACGATGGTTTCATAACTGCCGCTGGCGCCGATCAGCCGCGGCAGCAGCACTTGCAGCTGGTCCGCCAGCAGCTTGGTGATCGTCACGCCGGCGAGGGCGCCCCAGACATGCCCCGCGCCGCCCAGCACCGTCATGAACAGGTATTCGATGCCCATGTTCACGCCGAAGGGCGAGGGATTCACCGAGCGCTGGAAATGGGCGTAGAGCCATCCCGAAAGCGACGCGAACAGCGCCGCCAGCAGGAAGATGCCGATCTTGAAGCGCAGCGTCGGGATGCCCATGGATTCGGCCATCAAGGTGCCCGACTTCAGCGAGCGGATGGCCCGGCCCACGCGCGAATCGAGCAGGAATCCCAGGCTCAAGGTTCCCAGCAGCACCAGCGCCGATGTGAAGAGAAAGAACACACGGCCTTGCCCGATGTTCCACCCGAACAGCGACAAGCCGGGAATGTTCAGGATGCCGTCGTACTTGCCCAGGGCGTCGAGGTTGCCCATCAGGTAATACAAGGCCAAGCCCCATCCCAGCGTGGCCAGCGGCAGGTAATGGCCCGACATGCGCAGCGTGATCCAGCCCAAGACCAACGCGCTGGCGAGCGTGAGTGCAAGCCCGACCAGCAGCGTGAGCCAAGGGGACATTCCGGCATTCACCGTGAGGTAAGCGCTGGTGTACGCGCCGACGCCGACGAACGCCGCCTGGCCGAACGAGGTGAGCCCGCCGATGCCGGTGAGCAGCACCAGGCCCAGCACCGCGAGCGTGGCGATGCCGATGTAATTGAGCTGCGTGATCCAGAATTCGGGGACGGGCAGTACCGCGAGCAGCACGATGCCGATCACCAGTGCGGCCAGCCCGGCGCGGCGCAGGCTCACGTCAGTGGTCCTCGTCCGAGTGGCCGTGCGTGACCGACAGCCAGAGCAGCACGGGCAGGATCAGCGTGAACACGATCACTTCCTTGAACGCGCTGGCCCAGAACGAGGCGAAGGCTTCGATGATGCCCACCAGCAGCGCGCCCAGCAGCGCGCCGGGATAACTGGCGAGCCCGCCGATCACCGCTGCCACGAAGCCCTTCAGCCCGATCAGGAAACCGGAGTCGAAGAACACCGTCGTGGTCGGTCCGATCAACAGTCCCGAGAGGGCGCCGATCAGCGCCGCCATCGCCAGCGTCAGGCGGCCGGCCGACTGCGAGGAGATGCCCACCAGCCGCGCGCCCAAACGATTCACCGCCGTGGCGCGCAAGGCCTTGCCGCGCAAGGTGCGTTCGAAAAACAGCCACAACAGGACGATGAGCGCGAGCGAAGTCAGGCCGATGATGACGGCCTGGCCGGACAACGCGAGCGCGCCGAAATTGAAACGGGCGTCCCAGAAGCTCGGGTTGCGGTAACCCTCGGCGCCGAAGAACACCAGCCCGAGCCCGGTGAGCGCGAAGTGCACGCCGACCGAAACGATCAGCAGCACCAGCGACGACGCATCGGCCAGGCTTTGGTAGGCCAGGCGATAGACGAGCGGCCCGAAAGCAGTGACCAGGCACAGCGTCAGCGCGGCCTGGAACAGCAGGCTGGTCTGCATGGGTGCGACCCACACCGTCACCAGCGAAATCAGCACAGGGAAGACCAGGACCTTGGTTGCTGAACGCAAGGCCGCGACCGGCGCGTGGTGATGGCGCCAGTGGCTGTAGCCCTCCGCCGCGGCCGCCAGCGCCGCCAGCAACAACAGCAGCCAGACGGTGCCGGGAACTTTGCCGGTCTGAAGAATCGCGAGGGTCAGCGCGCCATACGTGACGAACTCGCCTTGCGGAATGAAGATGACCCGGGTGACGGTGAACACCAGCACGGTGGCCAGCCCCAGCAGCGCGTAGATGGCGCCATTGGTGAGGCCGTCCACCAGCAGGATGCCGGCGATCGAGAAGTCCATGGTGGGAGGTCCGCGGCCCAAGCGTGCGGACTGCTCTTACTTGATGATCGGTTCGAGCTTCCAGTTGCCGTTGACGATCTTCAGGATCACGCCGGTCTCGTTGGTGTAGCCGGCATGATCGGTCGCGGTGTACTTCACCGTGCCGTGATAGAGCGGGATCGGACCGGCGTTTTCCAGCGCGCTCTTG
The DNA here is from genome assembly GCA_028292185.1 of Ramlibacter sp. Lineage (GTDB taxonomy): Bacteria > Pseudomonadota > Gammaproteobacteria > Burkholderiales > Burkholderiaceae_C > Ramlibacter. The sequence continues at coordinate 2,995 of JAQGMT010000382.1, forward strand.
AGGGCCGCGCGGAACTCCGGCGTGCCCGGCTTGGCCGTCTTCAGCGCGATGGGCACGATCTTCTGCAGGATGATCGAAGCGTCGTAGGCATGGCCGGCGAACGGGTTACGGCTGTTCGGGCCATACAGTTTTTCCCACGCAGCGACGTGCGCCATCGCAACCTTCTTGCTCGGGTGATCGGCGGGCAACTGTTCGGCGACGGTGCCCGGCCCGGAGACGACGTAAGCGCCCTCGACGTCCTTGCCGCCGACGCGGATCAGCGCCATCGACGCGGCGCCGTGCGTCTGGTAGATCTTGCCCTTGTAGCCGCGTTCGACCAGTGCCTTGTGCGGCATCGCCGCGCCGCTGCCGGAAGCAACGATGAGGATGGCGTCGGGATTGGCGGCCGTGACCTTCAGCGCCTGGCCGGTGACGCTGGTATCGGTGCGGGCGAAGCGCTCTTCGTCCACGAACTTCATGCCCGTGCCTTCCATCTCCGCCTTCATGTCGCGCAGGAACAGTTCGCCGTACGCATCCGTGTAGCCCAGGAAGCCGATGGTCTTGACGCCCATCTTCTTCATGTGCGCGACCAGTGCGTGCGACATGACGCGGGTGGATTGCGGCATGTTGTACGACCACGGCGACTTCGCGACCGAGACGTCGATCGGTGCGAAGGTGATGTGCGGCGTTCCGGTTTCGGAGGCCACGGCGGCGACGGCGTTGGCGGTCGGCGTCGCGGCGCTTCCCATCAGCATGTCGACCTTGTCCTCGGTCACGAAACGCCGTGCATTCTTGGCGGCGTTGGTCGGGTCGGTGGCGTCATCCAGGATGATGACCTTCAGTTTCTCGCCGGCGATGCTGGTGGGCCACAGCGCGATCGAGTCCTTCATCGGAATGCCGAGTGCGGATGTCGGCCCGGTCAGCGGCAGGCTCACGCCGATGGTGACGTCGGCCAGCGCCGCGGCCGATGCGGCCAGCGTTGCGAGGGCAATCAAGGTGGCGCGGAATTGTTTCATCTCGGATCTCCGGGTGGGCGTGAGCGATGCGCGGACAGCCGCCGCGATCAGCGATTATGGTTATGATCCATAATCAATTCAAGGCGTGGAGGCTAGGACTTTCCCTAGGCCGCGCCCACGGGCTGTGCGCTCGCCGCGGAGCGAGAAGCGGGCGTGCCGCCGGCCCCCAGGTCCCAATACAAACCGGTCATCACGCCGAGTGCTTCGCGCAGCAATTCCGGCGGCAGGTGCTCGTTGGGCGCGTGCTGTGAACAACCGGCGTACGAGTGCGGCACCCACACGGTCGGCAATCCGAGCACATCGGTGAAGATGTCGTTGGGCAGCGAGCCGCCGAGGTTGGGCAGCACAGCGGTCTTCTTGCCACTGGTGAGATCTATCGACGCAGTGGCCCACGCCACCCACGGGTCGTCCGGGTCGAGGCGGGTCGCCTGGAACATCTCGTCGTTGGTCGTGGCGACTTGCACCATAGCGAATCCATTGCGGTCCAGGTGGCGGCGCAGCGCCGGCAGGAAATCATCGGGATCGAGGCCGACGACGAAGCGCAATTGGCAGCGCGCCCACGCGGAGCCCGGAATGGCATTGACCGGCATCTGCGGATTGCCGGTCTTGAAGGCCAGCACTTCGAACGAACACCAGCCGAACACCCGCTCGGCCGGCGAGAGCCCCGGCTCGCCCCATTCGGGTTCGATCTGCGGACCATTGGCGCCGCCGTCGACCTCGCAATCGGCAAGTGCGCGCCGCACGGCTTCGGGCAGCGAGGTCGGCACCCATTCGGGGATGAGGATCTGGCCGGTCGGCGTCACGACGCTGGCGATGGCGTGCGCGAGCTGGATGCCGGGGTTGGAAATCAGCCCGCCCCAATTGCCCGAATGAAGCGCGCCCTGGCGTGCTTCGATGCTGAGGTTGAAGTTGAGTGCGCCGCGCGAGCCGAGGAAGACCGTGGGCCGCCCGGGTCGCAGGCGCGGGCCGTCGGAGGCCAGCAGCAGGTCCGCATCGAACAGCGCCTTGTTGTCCGCGCACAGCTCCCGCAGGCCGGGCGAGCCCATTTCCTCGCCCATCTCGATCAGGTACTTGGCGTTGAATCCCAGGCGGCCGCGCGCCTGGATCACGTTGGCCAGAGCCTGCATGTTGACCGAGTGCTGCCCCTTGTTGTCGGCGATGCCCCGGCCGTACCAACGCCCCTCGCGCTCGGTGAGCGCCCAGGGCGTCAGGCCTTCATGCCACTCGAGCTCGAGGCCGCGGATCACGTCGCCGTGCCCATAACCGAATACGGTCGGCAGCGCGGCGCCTTCGATGCGCTGCGCAAAAAGAAAAGGCGCGCGGGCCTTGGGGTGCTGCAACAGCCGGCATTCGAATCCCATGGCTTCGAAGGCAGGGCGAACCTCCTCTTCGAGGTAACGCACCAGCGTGGCAGCGCGCTCCGGATTCTGGCTCTCGGTGGGAAGGGCGATGCGGCGAGCCAGGACCTGTTTGAATTCGCCGGAATCGAACTGGCGGTAGGCGGCGGCGAGGGCGGTGGTGCGGGTCATGTTGGAGCGTATTGTGATGCTGCAGCCGCCCTGCGGTCAGCGGCCGCCTCGCGGGCGTGCTGCGCGCCCGACGAGTTCGAACACGGCCTCGCTCACCAGCGCCAGCACGGCGGCGGGCAGCGCGCCGGCCAACAACAACTCACTGTCGTTGATTGCCAGGCCGGTGACGATGCGCTCGCCAAAGCCGCCGGCGCCGACGAATGCGGCGATGGTCGCGGTGCCAATGGCGATGGTCGTCGCAATCCGGATGCCGGCCAGGATGGTGGGCCAGGCCAGCGGCAGTTCGACGAAGCGCAGCCGCTGCGACGAGGTCATGCCCAAGGCCGACGCCGCATCGCGCAGGCCCGGCGACACTTCCGCCAGTCCGGTCACCGTGTTGCGCATGATCGGCAGCAACGCATATAAAGTAAGGGCGATCACCGCAGGCGTGATGCCAATGGCGCCGACCAGCCAGATCAGGATGGCCAGCAACGCCAGGGAAGGCACGGTTTGCAGCAGTCCGGTGGCGCCGAGAACCACGGCGCGTGCGCGCGGACGCGCGAACACCGCGAGCGCGAGCGGAATCGCAATCAGCGCCGCAATGGCCACCGACACCGCCACCAGACCCAGGTGCTGCAGGGTCAATCGGGCGAGGTCGGGGCCGAACATCTTCGCGGCGAGGCCACCCGCTGCCTTGGGTCCCGGCACCGGCCCCATCCCCGCGAGGTGGTCGCGCGCGATCACGTCGAACCCCGCGCCTTCCAGTTCGGCGCGCGCGTTCATCGCGATCATGGCCTTCTCATCGATGCTGCCTTCGAGCTTCTGCAGCGCGGCCCAGCCCTCGCGAAATCGCTGCGGCACGTCCAGGCGGTACAAGACGAGCGCGTCGTAGCGAGGGAAGTACTGCCGGTCGTCCTGCAAGACGGCGAGCTGCAGCCGTTCGATCCTGGCGTCGGTGGTGTAGATGTCCATCACGTCGATCTGCTTTGCCGCGATCGCGTTGTACGCCAGGCCGTGGTCGAGCCCGGTGGGCCTTTGCTTCAATTGATACGCCTGCGACAGTCCCGGCCAGCCGTCGGCGCGGCCGAGGAATTCGTTGGACAGGGCCACCCGCAGTTCAGGATGGCGCGCCAGGTCACTCAGCGTGCGGATGCCCAGCTGCTGCGCATCGGCCGCGCGCATCGCGAGCGCATAGCCGTCACTGAACCCGAGCGGAATCGCCGCGCCAAGCCCGAGCGGCGCCAGCGCGCGGTTCATCGCGGCCAGCGGCATTGGCTGGTTGCTCTTGAGGATCTCCAATGCGATGGTCCCCGCATATTCCGGATACAGATCGATCTGGCCCGACTTCAG
>JAQGMT010000392.1 GCA_028292185.1 Ramlibacter sp.
CGCATCAGCGCGCGGATCACCGCCTGGGTCAGCTCGTCGACCGTTTCGCGCACGCTGGCCGAAGCCGCGCCCTGGGTGCCGTGCACGGCCAGGAACGCCTTCATCATGGCGACGGCAATCTTGTTCGGCTCGAAGGGCACCACCGCGCCGTTGCGGCGGATGATCTGGTAGTGCGAGAAGGGGTTGGACGGGGTCTTGGCGGCGGGAGTGTTGGCCGGTCCGGCTTCCAGGCCGGTGTTTGCGGCGGACGGGGTACTTACTGCAATTTGCATGTTTCCTCTTTCGCAGTGTTCTTGTCGGTTGCCGGTGACCTTCGTTGCCGGGCGCAGTGGCGGCGGGCAACGGGGTTGGCAGGGGACACTATATATGGGGTCTAATCCGAATTCAACCACTACATCTAGTGTTTTTTTCGGTATCCGGTGCATATCCCTGTGGATACCGTGTTGAGAAGCGGTTGATGTACACCCGAATGCGCGGCCCTCATCCGTGAGCTCGGCGCCACGGGACTACCGTGGAAAGGAGTGGGCCGGCCAAGCCAGGCTGGAGCGCAACATATTCCAGTCGAAGCCGGCGCCGGGGTCGCGTTTGCGTCCCGGCGCGATGTGTTCGTGACCCGCCACATGTTCGATCGGATAGCGTTGCGCGAGCGCGGCGCACAGGTCCGCCAAGGCATCGTATTGCGCGGGTTCGAAGCGCCCGCCTTCCAGGCCCTCGAGCTCGACGCCGATCGAATCGTCGTTGCATTCGCCGCGGCCGCGGTAGTGCGAGGCGCCGGCGTGCCAGGCGCGGTGATCGCAATCGACGAATTGCCACAGTTCGCCATTGCGCCGGACGTGGAAATGCGCGGACACCTGCATGCCCTCGATGCTCTTGAAATAAGGGTGGGCATCCCAGTCGAGGGTGTTGGTGAACAACTGCCTCACTTCATCGCCGCCGTACTGTCCTGGCGGCAGGCTGATGGAGTGCACCACGATCAGGTCGACCCGCGCGCCCGCGGGGCGGGGGCCGAAATTGGGCGAGTCCTCGCGCCGCGCGAAGCGGTACCAGCCGCCCTGCCACAAGGCCGATGGCTCAGACCGTGTCGTCATTCGGTTCGTCGCCGCCCGGCGCGGCGATCGCCAGGCGCGCGATGCGATAGCGGATCTGCCGCAGCGACAGGCCCAGCCGCTGCGCCGCGGCCGTACGGTTGAATCCGCTGTCCTGCAGCGCCTTGACCAGGATTTCGCGCTCCTGCTGATCGAGGTAGGTCTGCAGGTCGGACGGCATGGACGCAACCGGCGGCGGCGCTTCCTTGCCCGGCGGCGCCTGCGTCGGCGCGAAGTCCACTTGCAGTTCCTCCCCGTCGCTCAGCGCCACCGCGCGATGCAGCAGATTTTCCAGTTCGCGCACATTGCCGCCCAGCGGATGCGCGCACAACTGCTCCACCACGGACGGCGAGAGGACCGGCAGCGGCATGCCGGACTCCTGGGCAATGCGGGCCAGCAACGCCTCGCACAAGGCGGGCAAGTCCTCGCGCCGCTCGCGCAGCGGCGGCACCAGGATCTCGATGACATTGAGCCGGTAATAAAGATCCTGGCGGAAGCGGCCGGCATGCACGTCGGCCGCCAGATCCTTGTGCGTCGCGCTGACGACGCGCACGTCCACCTCTTCCTCCTGCGTGGACCCGAGCGAGCGCACCTGGCGCTCCTGGATGGCGCGCAGCAACTTCGACTGCATCGCCAACGGCAAGTCGCCGATCTCGTCGAGAAAGAGCGTGCCGCTGCGGGCGGCCTGGAAGTAACCCTCGCGGTCCTGGGTGGCGCCGGTATACGAGCCCTTGCGCGCGCCGAAGAATTCGGCCTCGAGCAACGCTTCGGGAATCGCGCTGCAATTCACGGCGACGAACGGGCCCTCGGCGCGGTGGCTGCAGGCGTGAATGGCGCGTGCCACCAATTCCTTGCCGGTGCCCGACTCGCCGCGCACCAGCACCGGCGCCATGCTGCGCGCGACCTTGGCGATGCGCTCCTTGACGGCGCAGATCGGTTGCGACACACCGACCAGCCGCTCGAGCGCGGCCTGGCCGGCCGGAAGCCGCTCGGTGGACGCTGGGCGCGTCGCCCCGGCGGCGCCGCGGGCGCGCGTGGCGGCGCCGTTGTCCTGGATGGCGGAGGCCACGACGCTGCGGAACTGCTTCAGGTCGACGGGTTTGGTGAGGTAGTCGAACGCCCCGGCCTTGAGCGCCTCCACCGCGTTCTCGGCGGAGCCGTAAGCCGTCATCACGATGCAACGCTCGGGCCGCTGCTGCGCCGCCATTCGCTGCAGCAACTCCAGCCCCTGGCCATCGGGCAGGCGCATGTCGGTGATCACAGCATCGAACTTCCTCGCATCCAGCTGCTGCCAGGCTTCGGCCAGCGTGCCGGCGGCTTCGACCCGATAACCTTCGCGCAGCAAAGTGAGCTCGTACAGCGTGCGAAGGTCCGGCTCGTCGTCGACGACAAGAACCTGCGCAGGCGCGGCGGCAACGGACATTTAGGGCTTTTTTGTGCGGCTGTTGGGCTAGGCTGCCATTGTGTCAAATGAAGCTGTGCCCGCAAGGGGGCTCGCCAGCGGCGCGAAGCTCACGACGAACTCGTTGCCCTCTGGGGCATCGCTGTTTTCACTCAGCGTGCAGCGGCGATACGCGATGGTGGCGGCGTGGCGTTCGCACAACTCACGGCAGATATACAGGCCCAGGCCGCTGGATCGGCTCTCCGACGAAAAGAAGGGCTCGAACAGGTGGCGCTGCACGCTTGGCTCGAGCGGTTCGCCGTCGCTCCACACGTGCAGGCTGGCCTGCCCGCGCACCAGCCGCGTCTCGGCGCGGATCGCGCCCGCTTGTTCGCCCGCGTAACGCAGCGCGTTGTCCAGCAGATTGACGAGGACGCGGCGCAGGTGGTCCGCCTCGAACGGAACGCGGGCGCTCGGCGCACCGAGGTGCAGTTGCAAACGCGGGCCGCTGCAGGTCTGCATGGTCCAGTCGCTGCACGCGGCGGCCACGGCCGCATCGAGCTGGAGCACCAACGCGCCGCCAGCGCTTTGCCCGCGCACTCGGGTGACGTCCAGGATTTCATCGACGATCTGCGCCAGGCGCTGGGCGTTCTTGCGCACCAACCCGGCGAGCTGCTGCTGGCCCGGATCGTGCAGATCCTCCTCCATCAGGGCGTTGGCCTGCGCGATGGCCGCCAGCGGGTTACGGATTTCGTGTGCCATGGCCGCCGACATGCGCCCCATTGCCGCCAGCTTTTCGGTGCGCAGCCGCGCCTCCATCTCGCGCAGATCCTGCAGGAAGATCACGCACAGGCTCTCGGCATGCGCCTCGTGCGACGGCGTCAGCCGTGTGCGCACGTGCATCCGGCGCGTGCCCGCCCCGGGCTCGCTGATCGACAGCTCACCGCGCTGCGCGCCATGCTGGGCGAAGGTGAGTTGGGCCAGGTCCACCAGCGGCTGCCACGCCGTTTGCGCCCTGAGCGAGAACGCGCCGGCGCCCCCGGCGTGCCCAAAGCCCAGGAGCATCCGTGCCGCGGGGTTGGCGGCGTGGACCCGGCATTCGCCGTCGGCCACCAGCACGCCATCGGCGAGGGTTTCGATCACCAGTTCGTTGACCTGGGCCTGCACCCTCGCTGCATGCTGGCTCAGGCGCGCGGCGCGCTCTTCGCCGATCAGCCGTGCAGCGAGTTGGTTGACCACCACCGCCAGCGCGAAATAGCCGGTGCCGGTGAGCCCGGCTTGCAGGAAGCTGGCGGCGCTGTCGGCCGGCAGGTGCAATGACGTCACCCACGCATCGCCCAGTAGCACCAAGGTAACGCCGGCCGCCGTGCCCAGGGCCAGCAGCGGCGATCCGAGCACGGAACCCATCAGCACCGGCAATGCGAACAGCGGCGAGTAATTGATGCCGCCGGCGTGCAGCAGTTGCAGCGTGGAGAACGCAACCAGGTCCACCCCGATGGTGGACACCCATTGCGGATCGAAGCTGTGCCCGGCCGGCAAAGGCCGCGCGAAGAGGCGCACGATCAATGCTGCGGCCAGGTATGCCGCGCAGACCGCGACGAGCCAACGGTCGATGCCCAGCGCGGGCGCCATGACGAACAGCGCGCCCAGCAGCGCCAGCAACATGGTGCCGATGGCGATGCGGGCGGTCATGAAGCCGCGCCAGCGCCGGGCGAACGCGGAATCGCCGCTCAAGTCGTCCACGCGCGGGCTGTCGGCGGCGGACGCGAACATCTCCATTTCAATCGGCGCTGCGAGCCCGGTGGTCGGCGCAGCAATAGAGGCGGCCGTCAACGCCGGCCAGCGCGTCCGATCGCGGCAAATGCACGGCGCAGACAGGGCAGCGCACCATGTCCTGCGGCGGCGCCAGGGGCTTGGGCTTGCCGGGAGCGCCGCTGGCACCGCCGCCGGAACGGTTGTTGCGCACGAACCAGAGCACCGCCAGCACCACCACCAGAACCAGCAGGTACTTCATGCGACGCGCCCCAGGATCACCTCGAGCACGAAGCGCGAGCCCACATAACCCAGCAGCAGCAGGATCGAGCCGGTATAGAGCACGCGCACCGCCTTGCGTCCGCGCCAGCCGAAGCGCGTCCGCCCCAACAGCAGGAAGGCGAAGACCACCCACGCCAGGACCGAGAACACCGTCTTGTGATCCGCGCGGGCCATGTGACCCGGGCCATAAAGCGTTTCGCCGAACACGAGGCCCGCCAACAGCGTCGCCGACAGCAGCACGAACCCGGCGGTGGCAAAACGAAAGGTGAGGCGCTCCAGCGTCAACAGTGGCAGGCCGGCGTTCGGCTCGGCGGCCTGGCGGATCTGCTTTTCGGCACGGGTCATCAACCACGCGTGCACGACCGCGGCGGCGAACAAGCCATACGATGCGACGCCCAGGGCCAAATGCAAGGGCAGCCAGGGCGAGGCGGTGACGTGCAGCGGAGTGCCCGGGAACAGCAGCGCCAGCAGGAGAGCCGCCGAGCCCAGCCCCGACAAGGCCCATCGAGCCTGCAGCTGCGGAAACATTTCGCGCTCGATCGCGTACACAGTGAGCACCAGCCAGGCGGTGATGGACAGCGCCGGCGCGAAGCCGAAGTTCGGCGGAGTCCTCAGCAACGCAGCGGCGAGCGCACCCGCGTGCAACAGCCATGCGGCCAGCAGGGCCAGCCGCGCCGCCCGCTCCGACAGGCGCGCCGCCCCCACCGCGGGCACCGCGTAGGCGGCCGCGGCCGCGAGGGTGAGCACCACACTCGCCGGCGACGCACTCGATAGAATCATGGGTTCACAGTTTAGCCCTTGCTTCGCAGTAACCGAAGCGCAGCCCCCAATGGCCTCCGCCCTCACCGACAAACTCTCACGCCTGGCCAAGGAACTCCGCGGCCAGGCCCGCATCACCGAAGCCAACGTGCAGGAGATGCTGCGCGAAGTGCGCATGGCACTGCTCGAAGCCGACGTCGCCCTGCCCGTGGTGCGCGACTTCATCGCCCGCGTCAAGGACAAGGCCATGGGCCAGGAAGTGCTGGGCTCGCTGTCGCCGGGCCAAGCGCTGGTGGGCATCGTCAATCGCGAACTCGCCGCCACGATGGGACAAGGCGTCGCGGACATCAACCTGCAGGCGCAACCGCCGGCGGTGATCCTGATGGCCGGCCTGCAAGGCGCGGGCAAGACCACCACCACCGCCAAGCTGGCGAAGCACCTGATCGAAAAGCGCAAGAAGAAAGTGCTGACGGTTTCGGGCGACGTTTATCGGCCCGCCGCCATCGAGCAGCTCAAGACCGTCACCCGGCAGGCCGGCGCCGAGTGGTTCCCCAGCTCACCCGATCAGAAGCCGGTGGACATCGCCCGGGCCGCGCTGGATTACGCCCGCAAGCAATACTTCGACGTCCTGCTGGTCGACACCGCCGGACGGCTGGCGATCGACGAAGTCTTGATGCGCGAGATCAAGGAGCTGCATGCCGCGCTGAACCCGGTCGAGACTTTGTTCGTCGTCGACGCGATGCAGGGCCAGGACGCCGTCAACACCGCGAAGGCCTTCAAGGAAGCCCTGCCGCTCACCGGCATCATCCTGACCAAGATGGACGGCGACTCGCGCGGCGGCGCGGCGCTGTCGGTGCGGCAGATCACCGGTGCGCCGATCAAGTTCGCGGGCGTGAGCGAAAAGATCGACGGCCTCGAAGTCTTCGACGCGGAACGCCACGCCGGCCGCATCCTGGGCATGGGGGACATCGTTGCGCTGGTCGAGCAGGTGACGGCGGGCGTCGACATCCAGGCGGCGCAGAAGCTCGCCGCCAAGGTCAAGAGCGGCGAGGGCTTCGACCTGAACGACTTCCTCTCGCAGATCCAGCAGATGAAGAACATGGGCGGGCTGTCGCAACTGATGGACAAGCTGCCGGCGCAGATGCAGGCCAAGGCCGGCCAGGTGGACATGGACAAGGCCGAGAAGGACATTCGCCGCAAGGAAGGGATCATCCAGAGCATGACCCCGCTGGAGCGCCGCAAGCCCGACCTGATCAAGGCAACGCGCAAGCGCCGCATCGCCGGCGGCGCCGGCGTGCAGGTTCAGGAAGTGAACCGGCTGCTCAATGAGTTCGAGCAGATGCAAGGCATGATGAAAAAGATGAAGGGCGGCGGCCTGATGAAGATGATGAAGCGCATGGGCGGCGGCGGCAAAGGCATGCCGAAGATGCCTTT
>JAQGMT010000425.1 GCA_028292185.1 Ramlibacter sp.
CAGCTGGTGGACATGGCCTTCGGCCCGGCTGCCCGCGGCGATCTCGCTGGCATTGCCCATCACCTGCCGCAAGCAGGCATCGAGCGCAGCCGCGCTGAAGGAGCCGAGGTCGGGCTTGTCGCGCAGCTGAGGCCGATCGGCGGTCACCGCGGGGCCATGGAGTTCGCCGGACGCGAGCCGGTGGCCGCGCGCTGCCTTGCTTGCCGTGTTGAACCAGAGCCCCCAGCGGCTGCGCCAACGCGACGCCAGCGCGACGAGGTCGCGTACGTCGCCCTCCAGCAGTTCCAGTTCCAGCTCGTGGATCGGGCGCTTGCGCCCTTGGGCGACCAGTTGGCCGTCGTCGAGCGCCACCTCGATGGTCGAGCCGCCTTCGACCACGCGGCGCACGCGCCGGGTGACGTTCACCTGGAACACCGGCTGGGTCTCGGGCATACGGTCGCCCTTGCGCAATCCAAGCGCTTGGCGCAACACGCGCTGAGCGCTCGGGTGCTGATGCCGGTCTAGCCGTGCGAGTGGCGCTGCCGCATCGCCAGGCAAGGACCTGATGACCACGTTCTCTTCGAGCCGCCCGATCGCGTCGGACCCCGGAGCCTTGAGCGTTTGCACCCAACACCCGCGCTCGCGTCGCACGCGCAGCGCAATGCCGGCGCGCGCCAGCTCCCCGGACGCGGTGTCGTAGTAAGTGGCCTGGAGCTGCAATTCGTGCGAATCGGGCCCGGCCATGGCTGCGGCCAGTCCGGCCCGTGCCGTCTCCGGCACCTCCAGCTTGATCTCGATCTCGGTGGGGGCCGCGGTGCGAGCGCGCTTGCGCGCCCTCGTCGCACAGCGATGCGCCATCCGCCGGCGTCGCTGCAAACTTTTGATTTTCACGTGCACCTCCAGACTTTGCTCCATGCACGATCATTGCCCGGTCCGCGGCGCGCGGGCCTGCACTTGTCACAAACCTTTGCCCGGTCGGGCAGGCTCCACGCCCGTGCTCAGTGCGCCCTGGCAGCGAACGTTCCGGTCCAGCCCGGCGTGGAAATTCGCATCTCACCGGCCGAAGGCCAGGAGATGTTCAAGGAGGCTCCGCGGTCGAACGAGCTGCGCAGGATCCAGTGCGCCGCCGGCCCCAGATGGAACCCGGCGGGCTGCAGCTGCGCTTCGCCGCCGGCGTCGGATCGGCAAATGCTTGCCTTGCCCTGCGCCCAGAGCCCTTCGTGCGACTTGATGAATTCGAGGAACAGCGAGCCGTCGCGCTCGGTGATCGAAATCTCGAGCGGCTTGCCGTCGTTCATCGAGATCTCCCGCCACTGCATCGGCAAAGCAGGGTGGCCGGCCAGCTGCCGCAGCTGCGCCAGGCTGCGTGCGCAAGCAGCGGCCTCTCCGGCAGCAATGGCGCCAGTGGGATGCGCCATGCAGCAACAGGCCAGGCCGCAGGCCAGGAGGGATCGAACACGCGCCTGCATGCTGCGAGTGAACACCGGCGCGATGACAAGCTGATGACGGCGGCGAAATGCGCCAACGCGCTGTCTGGGGATGCGGCTCGGCGCGATTGTCATCAAGGCGCAACAAATCTTGCATGTACTCGACCGTGGTGGGTCGCTGCAGTGGCCTGCGTCATCCCAACATCATAAAAGGAACAACGATCGTGCGCAGCCTGAGCTTAGCCCTTACCTCCCTCTTCATTGCCTCACTCGTGTCTTGCGGAGGAGGAGGAGGCGGCAACGCGGACCAGAGGTTCACCGCCGCCGTGTTCGGCGATATTCCCTACGGCACCGGACCCACCGACACATCCGAGTTCCTGGCTTTCCCGGCCTACGTGAAGTCGATCAACAGCGATCCGGACGTCTCGCTGGCGCTGCACGCCGGCGACATCCACTCGGGCAAGGAGTTCTGCACCCAGGCCTACGACGTGTCGATCTTCAACATCCTGAAGACGCTCGTGGCGCCGCTGGTGTACACGCCGGGCGACAACGAATGGGCCGATTGCCACAAGAGCGCGCAGGGCGGCGGCAAGTTCAACACCGCCACCGGCGCCGTGGACTTCGTGCGCGACAGCAGCGGCAACCTGATCGACTATTCAGGCGGCGATCCCGTGGACAACCTGGCGCTGGTGCGCTCGATCTTCTTCACCACCCCGGGCAAGACGATCGGCGGCGCGTTGACGGTGCACACGCAAGCGCTGGAATTCGATCCTGCTTTTCCCACCGACAGCCAGTACGTCGAGAACGTGTGGTTCATCAAGTCCGGGGTGCTGTTCGTCGCGGCAAATATTCCCGGCGGCTCGAACAACGGCACCGACCCGTGGTACGGCGCGCCTTCGATGGGCCCCGCGCAAACCCAGGAAGTCGCCAACCGCACCGGCGCGGCGCAGCGCTGGCTGAAAACCGCCTTCGACCGTGCAGCATCCGAAGGCGCGTCGTCCATGGTGATCATGGAACAGGCTGACATGTGGGACCTCGATGGCGTGGCCCCCAGCCACATCTCGCAGTACAAACCTTACATCGACACCATCGCCGCCCGTACGGCGAGTTTCGGCAAGCCGGTGCTGCTGATCAACGGCGATTCGCACATTTATCGTTCCGACAATCCGCTGGTCAAAGGCGCGCCTTGCCTGATCGAGCCCTCCTCGGGTGCCGCGGCGGTGGCCTGCACCGCCGATGCGTTCGACAACCAGCCCAACGGCTACAACGTTCCCAATTTCCATCGTGTCGTGGTGCACGGAAGCAGCACGCCGCTGGAATGGCTGAAGCTCACCGTGGATCCGGGCACGACCAACAGCGGTGCTACCGCCTTCGGCCCGTTCAGCTGGCAGCGCAAGCCGCAGTCATGAAGCTCAGGGCGTAGCGCGGCTGTGCCGCGCGATCTGCCCGATTTCCGCACCGTAGACGTTTCCCTTCGCGTCCACCGCGGTGCCTTCCGGGCCCGGCCGCTTGGTCTCGTCGGCGGGGATGAACCATCGCACCGTGCCCTGGTCGAGATCGCCGATGCGGATGCCTTGCTTCCAGCCCGGATGCGGCACCACGCGATTGGATTCGGAGTCGCCGACGTAGACGAGTCCGCCCTGGATGTTGATGGTGCTGGGGCGGCTGAACTGCTTCCACTGCGCGATGAAGTTGCCTTCGGTGTCGAGGATCTGGATGCGCATGTTGCCGCGGTCGGCGACGAACAGGCGGCCCTTGGGATCCAGCGCCAGGTCGTGCGGGGTGCGGAACTCCCCGGGTCCGGTGCCATAGCGGCCCAGCGACTTGATGAATTTGCCATCGGCGGTGAAGCGCGAGATGCGCGCCACCTTGTCGGGTTCGAGATCGACGCCTTGGCCCGAGTGGCCTTCGGAGATCAGCACGTCGCCGTTCGGCAGTTCGACAATGCTGGTCGGCTCGGTGAGCGCCAGCGGCGGATGGCCCGCCACACCGGGCGTGCCGATGGTGAGCAGGAGCTTGCCGTCGGCGCTGAACTTGCGCGCCGTGTGGCCGCGGTCGCGTGACGCCGGATTCTCTTTCAGCTCACGCGCATTGGGTGCGCGCTGGTCCAGCACCCAGATGTTGCCGGCACGGTCCTGGTAGATCTTGTGCGGCATGATGAACAGGCCGGCGCCGAAGCTCTTGAGAAGTTTTCCCGAGGCGTCCAATTTCATCACCGGCGCGAACTGCGAGTTCGCGCAGCTGTCGAACGCAAACGCCTGGCCGCCGGGCGGCGTATCGGGATTGGTGCCGCAACGGTAGGCGACCCACACCGATTGGCCGTCGTGATCGACGGCCACCGCGCTCAGCGTTCCCCAGGTGCGTCCCTCGGGCAAGGTGCCCCACGGTGCGATGGTCTGGTACGGATTTGGCGGATCGCCTTTTGCCGGCGAGTCGGATTGCGCTTGCGCCAAGCCGGCGCAGAGCAGGAGCACAACGCTCCAGCGAGTGGGTTTCATGGGGTCTCCTCGGTCTGCTGAGCCAGCGCAGCATAGCGCACACCTTGCGCCCTGTGACGGCCGCGAGCAGCGTCAGCCAGCCGCGCCGGGCTTCGCGGGCGGCTTCTTTTCTTCGCGCGCGTCGGCCTCGTCGACCTGGTGAAGCACGCTGGTGATCGCGTATCCCTTTTCTTCTATCTGCCGCCCGGGCTCGTCGACCTCGTAGGGATGGAGGTGCGCGCTCGCCTCGTCCACGTCGATGCCACGCTGGCGAAGCTCCCAGTCGACGTTGGTGACTTCTTCGGGCAGCGGCTGGTCGTGGGGCACCACCAGGTAACTGAACTTGTGGCCAGCCTCGGCCCGGCGGTAGATGTCAACGTTCATTGCCAGAAATCCTTATCGTTGTGGTTCTCGCGTGGGGGCAAATGCCGTGCCTGCGCTTGGCCGCGGGCACGTCGCGCGGCATTCGGCTACGATCACGCCGCAATGAACAAGCCCGCTTGCGACCTGGTCGTCATTCATGAACACCCCGAATGGCAGAAGCCCCTGTTCGCCGCCTTGCAGCGCCGGGGCGTCAGCTTCGAGGCGTTCGACGTGACGCGCGCGGCTTTCGGCAACGAAGAGATGCCGCGAGCGCGCCTGTATTTCAACCAGGCCAGTCCCAGCGCCT
This sequence comes from Ramlibacter sp., assembly GCA_028292185.1. Taxonomy (GTDB): domain Bacteria; phylum Pseudomonadota; class Gammaproteobacteria; order Burkholderiales; family Burkholderiaceae_C; genus Ramlibacter. Next base: position 4,554 of record JAQGMT010000425.1, read on the forward strand.
ATATTCGCGGCAACACCCGCGCCGTGCCGTTGGCGCTGGCGTACATGCGCACGCTCGAGCTCAGGGGCGCGCGGGTGCTCAACGGCGCGGACGTGTTCGCCATGGAGCTGAGCAAGAGCGTGCAGGCGACGCTGCTGCGCACGCTGGACATCGACACGCCGCGCTCGATCACGTTCAACGATCCCGCTGCCTTGCGCGCGCATGCCGCGCAGATCAAGTGGCCGGCGGTGTTGAAGCCCGACCAGGGCGGCAGTGGCGCGCGGATCGCGGTGGTCGAATCGTTCGAGCAGATCGAGGAAATCTTCCGCCGCGACCCGTCCATCTGGCTGCCGGACAACCTGTTCCTGCTGCAGGAATACCTGCCCCACGACGCCGAGCAAGGCATCGTGCGGCTCGAATTCCTCGGCGGCCAGCTGCTGTACGCGATGCGCGTGAAGACGCACGGCCGCTTCAACCTGTGCCCCTCCCCGGTGTGCAATCCGGACGACGGCGAGGGCCTGTGCGAGATTCCCGCTCCCGAAGCGGTCCCGGCGCCGCCGGTGGAGTTCTATCCGTATCCCGAGGTGCCCCAGGAGGCCGTTGCAACGGCCAAGCGCATCGTGCAGGCCGCCAGGCTCGACGTCGGTGGCATCGAGTACCTGGAGACGCCGGATGGACGACGCGTGTTCTACGACGTCAACGCCAACTCGAACCTGCGCCCGGCCATCGGCGAGGCCTTCGGCTTCGATCCGTTCGA
>JAQGMT010000433.1 GCA_028292185.1 Ramlibacter sp.
CGACTCGGGGCCAACTCCGGATCAGGAGTGCGGCTCTCCCAAGGGGAGCTGAGCGAATGACAGATTGGACGTTGCGCTTCGAAAGGCAGAATGAGACTGAAGTCCCGTTTTGCTAGGAACTCAGTCGAGCTGGCGCCTAGTCAAATGGCAGGACCTTTCTCCTACGCCGGGCGGCGTGGAGGTCGCCTGCGTTGCACGCATGCGCAGGCCGAACTCTGCCGCAACTCAGCAGAACGGTGCGTGACGGCGCGCCAGGCGCGGATCAGTGTCCGGCAGCGGCTACATGCCGCGGCGCGGCGCCTGCTGCAGGAACTCCGCCAGCTGCGCCTTGAACCACCGGGCGCTGCCCGTGGTGCCGTGGCCCGCCGTCTGGTCGCTGGCGGGAATCAGAAGGTACTTGGCATTCTTGATGCGCTTGAGTTCGCGGTCCATGATGCCGGTCTCCGGAGGATTGCGCTCGTCGTCGGCGGCATTGATGACAAGCACCGCGGCCTGGATGCGCTCCAGGCCCGGCGACGGGTTGTAGTCGGCCGACGAGGCCCACTGGTACAGCACGTCGTTCGCATCCAGCGGGAACTTGGCGTTGAGCCGCTCATCGAGGATCTTGTCGGCCTGCGCGCGGGTCGGCGCGGACTTGTAGGTGGCCAGCGTGCCGCCGCTGGTGGCGATGCCGAAAAACACCGACGCGAATTGCGCGCTGCGAGGCTGCTTGGCGTAGTTGCCGCTGTTCCACTCGGGGTCGTTGCGGATCGAGTCGACGATCAGCCGGCGCAGCATCCAGTTGCGGCTGGACATCTCGGTGGGTTGCGAGGCCATCGGCACCAGCGCATCCATTTCGTCCGGATGCTTCACGCCCCACATCCAGGTCTGCATGCCGCCCATCGAGTTGCCCATCACCAGGCGCAGGTGCTTGATGCGCAGGCCCTCCTTCACCAGGCGGTATTGCGCATCCACCATGTCGTCGTAGTTGTACTGCGGAAATTTCGCGCGCAGCCCGTCCGAGGGCTTGGTCGACTTGCCCGTGCCGATCGCATCCGGAATGATGATGAAGTAGCGGCTGGCGTCCAGCGGCTGGCCGGGCCCGAACAATTCACCGGCGAACGCCGGCGTCAACATGCTCCCCGTGGAGCCGGTCGTGCCATGCAGCATCAGCACCGGCTCGCCGGTGGGCGCGCCCACTGTCACGTAGTGAATGCGCAGCTCGGGCAGCACCTGCCCGGTGTGGAACTTGAAATCCTTGGCGATGAAGTTGCCTTCCTGGGGCGCTGGAAATTCGGCGGCGCTCGCGGCGAACGCCAGCATCGCGGCGCATGCCAGCCAGGCGCTGCGCCAGAAGGACAAGAGGGGATGGGCAATCGCGGGCATGTCTGTCTCCTGTGGTTTGGCCGCAATCTACCTTAAAAGCTTCTTCCCGTCTTCGCGCCACACTGCGGCTTGAATACACTGGCGGTATGACCCATCCGCTCGCATCCAGCGTCGAAATCCTCGCCTTCGACATCTTCGGCACGGTCGTCGATTGGCACGGCAGCATCGTGCGCGAGATGGCGCAGCACCATCCCGGCGTTGACGGCAACGCCTTCGCGCTCGCCTGGCGCGCCGGCTACAGGCCCGCGATGGCGCGCGTGATGAGTGGGGAGCTTGGATGGACGCTCATCGATGACCTGCATCGGCTCATCCTCGACGGCATCCTGCCGCAGTTCGGGTTGTCGCACCTCGGCCAAGCAGAGCGCGCCGAACTCAACCGCGTGTGGCACCGGCTCTCGCCGTGGCCGGACAGCGTGGAAGGGCTGACGCGGCTGAAGCGCAAGTTCACCATCTGCACGCTGTCCAACGGAAACATCGGCTTACTCACCAACATGGCAAAGCGCGCGGGCCTGCCTTGGGATTGCGTGCTGTCGGCGGAAGTGTTTCGCGCGTACAAGCCCGACCCTGCCACTTACCTGGGCGTCGCGCGTGTCTTCGACTTGCCTGCGGCCAAGGTGATGCTGGTCGCCGCGCACCACGATGACCTCGCCGGTGCGCGGGGCTGCGGATTGCACACGGCCTATATCGAACGTCCGCTGGAATTCGGCGCCAAGCAACGCAAGGACGTCAGCCCCGCGCCGGGCAACGACTTGCATTGCCGCGACCTGATAGCCCTGGCCAACGTGCTCGGCGCCTGACTGCCTACCGGGTAGTGCTGCCGCCGTAATAAGGATTGATGGAAGGTCCCTCGCCCGGACTGCGGGGGGGATTCGTTTCGGCCGTGCCGGAGGCGCCCATCGCCTTGGTGCCATAACCGGGGCTGGTTGAACAAGCGGCAAGCAGGCTAAAGACGCCTGCGATCATCACAAGTCTGAACATCACGAAACTCCTCTGGTGGCCGCTTGAATCCAGCGGCGGCGGATCGGCCGCGGGCCGCGGCGCGGCCTTGACCATAGGCGCCGTGGTGCACGGCTGTTTGTCGGACAACGTACCGTCATTCGACGACGCGCCCAAGGGCGCTTTGCTGACAGCAGGGCGGCCGCCGCCCGGCTGCAATGAGCCATCGAACCCAAGGAGCCCGTCATGTCCCAGCACGCCCTGATCCGGGGAGAAGTCTCATTTCGCGCCGGAGACGGCATGATGGTGCCGATCCCTGCGGGCCCCGTCGAGATCGAGGAAGCGGACGACAGCGTCACGCTTGCCTGGGGCGAGAGCGACGGCAGCCGCGGCTCCACGGCAATCACCATCGACGAATACCAGCGCTATGTGAACGAGGGCAAGATCCGCCCCGACAGCGCCTAAGGCCAGCGGCTTGAGGCCCGCGTTGCCCGCTGCGCGAAAAAGATTCTAGACCGTTCCGGGTTCCGGCCGCGCGTCGTTCGCGGCCGCGCGCAAATCGACTTCCGGAGCGGTTTCTTCCGGCATCTCGAAATTCTTGAATGGCTGGGCTATCGCCTGCTCTCTCATCGCGAGGCGAAGCGCCCAGCGGTCAGAGATCAGGTCTTCGGCGTCACGGTCGTCGTAGCGCGCAGCCCAAACATCAGCCAGAGATTCATATTTGTCGCCAGACATTGCATCACCCCGTTAAGTTGCAAGGGATGTTAGAGCTGCGTGAAGTGCGGGAACGTAGGACCGCACCGCGTCCAGCTGCGATGACAGTCCCACCCCCTGCTGCCGCTGAGTGGCCGCGTAACGGCAGCGACCCGCCGGGCTAATTGCCGCCGGCCATGCTTTGCGGCTTCAGCGACCGCAGATAGGCGATCAGAGCGGCCATGTCGGCATTGCTGATGTTCTTGTAGAAGCCGAAGGCCATGGGTGGCTTGTACGGCTGGCCTTGGCGGTTCGTCCCGGTGCGCATCGAATGCGCGATCTGCTCATCGGTCCATCCCTTCAGGCCTGTGGCGTGCGGTGTGAGGTTGCGCGCCACGCTCTGGCCCCAAGGGCCCGGGAACACCTGCCCGCCCGAGCCGACCTTCGCCATGGCCAGCTGGCCTTGCGCGTCCCGCGGCGTGTGACACTCCATGCAGTGCCCGATGTCCGCCAGGTATTTCCCGTAGCGCAGCTTGTCGGCGGCAGCGGGCGCCTTCACTGTTTTCAGCGGCGGCCCATAGTCGGGCGGCAGGGCCATGTTGTACTTCGATTTCGACACCGCGTTTCGCACCGGCGCCTGCGCGCGCAGATACGCGACGATGGACGCCACGTCGTCATCAGACATATTGCGGTAAAACGGGATCGGCATCGGCGGGCCAATGAGGCTGCCGTCCGGACGCACGCCTTCGCGGATGGCCTTGACCAATTGCGAGTCGCTCCAGTTGCCGATCCCGGTCTCGCGGTCTGGCGTGATGTTCGCGGCGACGGCGCGGAATGGAGCGTCCTCGAACACCATCCCCCCGGACAGCCCCTTGTCCCACAGCGGCTCGCCTTGCGGCCCGCGCTGCATATGGCAGTTTCCGCAGGCGACCACCGACTCCATGAGGTACTTGCCGCGCTCGAGAGAGCCGCCGGCCTGCGCGTGCCCAGACGCGGTCACCAAGGAAAACGAGGCGGCCAGCGCCAGCGAGCGAAGGATAGCTGTCATGTCAGGTCGGCTCCAGAGCTGATGCGCGGCCACCCCCGCGCCGGGTTTCAAAATGTAGTGGCGCGCAAGGCCGTGCGCAAGGCCGCAGTGGCGCCGCTGCGACATGCATGTGCTACACCGTCGTATGCAAAGCGCTTCCTGGGCAGCCTGGGCCTGGATCCCGATCTCCATCTGGGGTGCCCTGGCGCAGACCGCGCGCAACGCGGCGCAGCGTTCGCTGGTGGCGCAAGGCGGCGCGCTGGGGGCCACGCTGGCGCGCTTTCTTTATGGCCTGCCCTTCGCGGCGCTGTGGCTTGCCGCCCTCCACGCGCTGCCGGCGACATCCGGCGCGATACCGGAATTTGGTCCGCGCTATTTCGCCTGGCAGATGCTGGGCGCCCTCGGCCAACTCGCGGCCACCGCGTTCATGCTGGTAGCCATCAAGCAGCGCAACTTCGTCGTCGGGGTGGCGTTCTCCAAAACAGACGCACTGCAAGTGGCCTTGCTGGGCACCTTCTTCCTGCACGAGCTGCCCGGATGGATCACCATGACCGCCATCGGCGTCGCGACCGTCGGCGTGGTGCTGCTGTCGCTGCCGCGCAAAGCGGGGCGGATCGCCGCGCCGCAGGGCGATCGCACGTGGGCGGGTCCGGCCGCGCTGTACGGATTGGCCTCGGGCGCGTGCTTCGCATTTTCGGCGCTCGGGTATCGCGGCGCCTCGCTCGCGTTGCCGGGGACGTCGCCCTGGTTGATCGGCGCATGGGGCGTCCTGTGGGCGCAAGCGGCGCAAACCCTGCTGCTGGGCAGCTGGCTCGCAGTGCGCTCGCGCGGATCGCTGCGCGCGATCATTTCAGCCTGGCGCGTCTCGACGATCGCCGGCGCGGCGGGCGCGCTCGCCTCGATCGGCTGGTTCACGGCTTATGCATTGACGTCGGCGGCGAATGTGAGGACCGTCGGCATGGTGGAGGTGGTATTTAGCTACCTGGTCTCGCGCCGCTTCATGAACGAGAAGCTCGCGCCGGCAGAGCAGGCCGGCCTGCTGCTGGTGCTGGCGGGCCTGGTGGCGCTGTGCTTTCAGCTTTGAGCTGCGGCCTTGGAGTGCATGAAGCAGCGCCGGGCGGAACCTACAATCCGACGCTGTGAAAGTCGTTTCCTCCTCACGCCGGCAGATCGTGATGGCCGTGCTGCTGTCGCTGGCGGCGATCGGCGGTGCGATCCGCCATTGGGCCGACAACCCATCGCTGCTGCGCGACATCGGGACCTTGATGCTGGTGTTGTGGCTGCCGGCCGTGGGCAACCTGGTGGCTTTCGTGATCCGGCGTATCCCGCGGCGCGCGGGCCGGCCCGCGGGTTTTGCCGCGGGTTCGGCTTTCCTGCCCCATCTGCGCGCCGATCTCACCCCGATCGCGAACGACACGGTGCAACCCGTCGCCGCGCTGGAGCAAGGCTGCACGCTCCTGCTCGGGCAGGCAGGGTACACAGCTCGCGCGGCCTCGCCCTTGTCGCAGTGGCTGGCCGCAGGCAGGCCACAGACTCTGGAACTTCAATTGCTGCGGCCCGCCCTCGCGTTGCCGCAGCTCGCGCCCGGGACGGCATTCGATCTGCTGGTGGGCAATTCCATCGTCGGCCATGGCCGGGTGTCCGCGCCGGCAGCGGGGTTGCGCGCGGCCGCGAACGATGCGTAGCGGACTGTCGCGGAATTTGGTGGGCCTGGTCGCAGCGTTGGCGTGGTGCGCCGCCGCGGCGCAGGACGCTGCCGTGCACGAAGAAGTGCCGTTCATCACCTCGCCGGACAACGTCACGCTGGAGATGCTTCGCATTGCCAGCGTCGGGCCCGCCGATCACGTCATCGATCTGGGCTCCGGCGATGGCCGCATCGTGATCGTTGCTGCCAAGCGCTTCGGCGCGAGCGGCCTGGGTGTCGAGATCGTGCCGGAGCTGGTGCAACGCAGCCTTCGCAGCGCGCGCGACGCGGGCGTGGCCGGGCGGGTCTCCTTTGTCGAGCAGGACCTGTTCAAGACCGACCTGTCCGCGGCCACGGTGGTCACCCTGTATCTGTTGCCCGAGGTGAACCTGCGGCTGCGTCCCTCGCTGCTCGCGCTCAAGCCCGGCACACGGGTCGTGTCGCACGACTGGGACATGGGCGATTGGCAGCCGGATCGCACCGAGGTGCTGGCGGTACCCGACAAAGAGATCGGCCTGGACAAATCGAGCAAGGTGCACTTATGGGTCGTGCCGGAACGGGTCGAGGGCCTGTGGTGCGGCTCTGGGCTGCTTCGGGGCAGCAGCCTGCAGCTGACGCAGCACTACCAGGAGTTCGAAGGCGCCTTGCGCTTTCGCGAACGCAGCCGGCCGGTGCAGGGCCGGATCGAAGGCCGCACGTTGCGCACGCCGGGTGGCCGCGCCGGCGAGCTGGTACTCGAGGCGCAGCAAGAGCAGCTTCGGATCGTGCAGGCAGGCGGTCCGCTGGCGCTGGCCGCGGGGCAATCTTTCGTGCGGGCCAAAGGCGCGGATTGCAGCTGAAGGCGCGGTTCGCGAACCGCGGGTTCAAGGAGCGTGAAAACTGCGCCTGTCCTACACTGGCAACGGCAGCGCCTGCCTAGCATGGACGCAGTGCTTCCCGTTTGGCGCAAGGAGCCCCAGATGCAAGACCCGGCTTTTCGCACGCTGCTCTATCGGTATTTCTTTTTCGGCTGGCTGTTCAAGGACGTGAGCCGCGGCAACGTCTTCGAGCGCGCCGCCGCGCTGCGCTACAACCGGGACCATGCGCACTGGCTGCCGACCTACATGCGCCGCTGGCTGAGTTGCGGCTTGATCTTCTACGCCCTGGGCGGACTGTTCGAGTGGGGCCTGAACGCGCCGGCGCTGTCGGTGGTCTTCTACATTCCCGGCGCGTTGAGTGTTCCGGTGAATGCCGTCATCGGCGCGGCATGGCTGGGACTGAAGGGCTTTCTGCCGCCGTTCTGATCGGCCTCCCACGCGCCGAAGCATGGGCCCTTCATTGGGGAAATTGAGCCGTGATGCGCCCCGCCAACGGATGCGTTGCGCGCGATCTAACAAATAGTTACCATGTGCCTCAAAATACCTAAGGTAGGGGGACTCCTCGCATGTTGAGCTTGTTCAATGGTTTCCGATTCGGCCGCGGGCGCAGCGAAGCGCCCCCGTTGTCGCAACTCGGCCCACCGCCGTCGCAGATGGGCGCTTCGGGTTCGCAGGGGCGCGGGCGCAGGGAACTGCTGCGCGTGGTCCTTCGCGACACGCTACACCGGTACGGGATTCCCGCAGCCTGGTTCGACGCCGAAGTGCTGGTGTCGACCTCTCGCACCGGCGAACGTGGAATTCACTGGCGCCTGGTCGTCAAGCACGCGGATGCACGCCTGCTGACTTACGCGGTGTCGCTGCAGCACGCCTTGGTCAAGCGGCTGACGACCTTCGATCCGCTGGCGTCCGCCTGGCTGACGGGAGTGTCGTGGCAATACGCGCTGCCCGAGGGCAGCACCTGTCCGGCGCTGCCCAACCCAGGCACCTGGAAAGAGGCTGCTGCGCAAGTGTTGCCGCCAGTCGAGCCAGAGCTCGCGGGTGGCGCGAGCGACGTGATCGCCGGGCCCACAGCGAGTGAGCGAGCGGCACAGCAGGCGCGCCGACCTCTAGCGCGAGCGAGGGCGGACCTCGATGGCCTCTTCGCCGCGCGCGATGCGGATTTCAAGGGGCACGCAGGCGGCGAGGACGCCACACAACCCATGTTTCTCGGCACCGAGCCGGCGAAGCTTTGACGCGCTTGCCTTACCATTCCGGGTCAGGCAACACGTAATTTCACAAGTTCAGATCCGGAGGAGCTATGGCCAAAGGCGACCAGCGCAGCAACAAGATGTCGAAAAAGCCCAAGAAGGACAATTCCCCGCCGAAGCAAGGGACCTCCGACCGGCCGACCCCGCCCATGACCGCCGTCATTCCGCGGGGCAAGCCGAAGACGCCGTAAGCGCGCCCAGCCCGCCGGGGCGAAAGCTGCCGCGCCCTTCGCCGGCCTCAGTTCAGCCCAGCAGGCCCTGGATCATGTCCACGATGAGGTTGTTCTGCTGCTGCACCAGCACGATGTCGCCGCCGATGCGCGCATAGCGGTAGCCATAGGGGGCGGGCGGCAGTCTCACCAGCACCGGTTGCGGCACCGAGTACACGGTGACGCCGCGCGGAATCGGCTGGCCGACGTCCCACTTGCGCGCCTGTCCGGGGGGCATGCAGCCATTGTTCTTCTTCGCCAGGCCCGGGGGGCAGCTGTGGCCGTTGCCGTAATTGCTGGTGTAGTACTGCCGCGCGGCCGTGCGATGCTGGTCGTTGAAGAACGTGCCCGGCTTGATATCCTGGCGCTCGCGCTTGGCCGCCTGCTTTTGCGCCTTCTCGTGATCCTTGTCGGCGCGCTTTTCGGCTTTCTGCTCCTGCTTGTCATTGCCGCGGCCGTCGTTGTCCTTGGCGAAGGCGGGGCCCGCGATGAACAAGGCGGAAATGGCCAGCGCGACCAGGCCGCGGGTGGGGTTGTATTTCTTCATGAGGGTGCTCCAGTAAGCGTTGAATTTGCTCAACGGTCACGGTGACCCATCCGTTGCAGCGGAACTGTAGGACAGTGGCGCGATCGCTGCCTCAGCAGTGCGCGACTTGGAGCTTACCGGCGCGCCGGCGGCGGGCCCGCGCGGCCGGCGATGTGGCGGAACGTGATGCGCCCCTTGGTCAGGTCGTACGGCGACATCTCTAGCGACACATTGTCGCCCGCGATGATGCGGATGTGGTGCTTGCGCATCTTCCCGCCGGTGTAGCAGATCACCTGGTGGCCGTTTTCCAGCGTCACGCGAAAGCGCGAGTCGGGCAGCACTTCATCCACGTGACCCTTCATCTCAATCAGTTCTTCTTTGGGCATGGTGAGTCTCCTGTGCTGAAGTTAATGCGATACGGGGGCGAGGCCGGAAGTGGCGTGGCCCCCATGGCCGATCCACTGAAGGCCTTCGGTGGTGGCGTAGGCGACGGCCGCGACCTTGGTGCGGAACAGCCGGGTGAGGCGCAGCACGCGATCGTGCGTGCCGCTGCCCGACCCGGAGCGGATCGACACCGAGCACGCGTACCAGCCGTTCGCCAGCACCTGGGTCAGGGGCGAAATCAGGTACTTGCCGACGGTGATGTTGTCTTTTGAATTCATTGCGATGAGCGCATCCTGCATGCGCCCCCACGCGGGACGCGAAATCTGTGGAAGCCTGCTTGGCAAAGCCGGCGCGGATCGATTCCGGTGGCATGCCCTCGCGAGAGGACCGCGGCTGCGTCTGGAGTTAAGGCCGGCTTGCTGGGGCCGGAGCGGGCTTTGGGAGGCCCGCAAGACGCGCGCGCAGTAAAAACCTGGCGCGCCTTGGGTAGAGATCTTGTTAGTTTGGCGCGTTCAATCGCCTGCGCAATCGAAGTAGTTATTGTACCTGTTTCACGCCCGCCCTGCAGGCGCGTCGGTCACACGGCGGCAAGCGCAGGGGCTATGGCCGCCTTGGACAGGCCCAGCCGCTCGGGCGATGTGTATTGCAGGCGGTATACCTCGAAAGGCATCGAGTCGCCGGCCTCTATGGCCTGCTGATCGCGCACCGACTGCTCGCTCATCGCCGCGAATTTGGCTTGTTGCCCCGCGCTGAACGGCAGCGCCAGCAGCTTCGCCTTGGTCTGCTGCGACTGCGCGCGGGTGAAGCCAATGAAGGAATTGTCGAAATCCTGCTGCATCACCGCCAGCACGCGCGCCGACGGCAGCAGCTCAGGTTGCTCGATCAGCGCCTGCGCCGCGCGCAGTGCGTCGCTGTAATCGCTGGTCTGGTGCGCGGCGTCCAGCGAGGCCGCGATGGGCGCGAAGTCTTGCAGCAACTCGGCGCCCCAGTCCGTCAGCTTGACCTCGTCGTCGCCGCGCTCGAGCACCAAGCCCGGCTGCCGCCCGAACGCGGCCGTCTTGTGCTGGTTGCGGCCGAGGGCGGCAATCTCCTGCGGCGTGTCGTGCGGACTGTCGGACAGCATGCAGTGCAGCAGGAACACATCGAGAAAACGGATGGTCTGCGCCGTGATGCCGATGGGGACGAAGGGATTGAGGTCCAGCAGCCGCACTTCGACGTATTCCACGCCGCGTTCGCGCAGCGCGTGCAGGGGCCGCTCGCCGGGCCGGATCACACGCTTGGGCCGGATGGTGCCGTAGAACTCGTTCTCGATCTGCAGCAAGCTGGTGGCGAGCTGGTTGTATTCGCCGCCCGGATTCATGATGCCGACCGCCTCGTAGGCGGGATACGGCCGCGTCAGCGCTTCCTGCAGCGATGCGGCGTAGCCGTCCAGCCCGTTGTAACTCACCGCCAGGGTGGACTGCGCCTCGCTCTGGTAGCCCAGCCGCCCCATGCGCAGCGAGGTGCCGTGCGGCATGTACATCGAGCCCTTGGCGAGCGCCTGCAGCTGGTGCTCACGGCCCGCGACAAAAGTCGAACACACCGCGGGCGATGCGCCGAACAGGTACAGCAGCAGGAAAGCGTGCCGGCGGAAGTTGCGAATGAGGGCGAAGTACTGCCCGCTCGACACTTCCGGCAGCGACCAGTTGTAGTGAATGCCGGAGATGGTCTGCATCCGCCGGCCATAGCGATGCGCCAGGCCCATGCGATAGACGCTCTTGGCGCGGCCCACGTTGGAGGAACCGTAGCGGCCGATCGGAATGTTCTCGTCGGCCGGCAGGTTGCAAGGCATGCTGGACACCCACAGCATTTCGTCGGCCAGCGCGCGATAGGTGAACTGGTGAACCTGCATCAGCTCTTCCAGGCAGGTCTCGGGCGTGGGATGCACGCCGGTGATCAGCTCCACCTGAGCTTCGCTGTAGTCGGTGGTGATGTGGGGGTGCGTGAGCGCCGACCCCAAGGACAGCGGATGGGGCGTCAACGCCAGCGCGCCCTCGGGCGTGGCTCGCAGGCTCTCCTTTTCGATGCCGCGGCGTATCCCCTTCAGCCGCTCGGGCGGAAGGGCCGACAGGCGCGCCTGCAGATTGCTCATGTCCAGAAAAAGCCTAGAAACTCGTGGGATCCGGAAGGTAGCACGCCTCGCGGATTTCTGCTTCGACCCCGGCTAATCCTTGGCCAGCACCCTCACCAGCCAGCGATTCAGGTCGGCTATCTCTTCCGCGCAAACCGAGTGCGCCATCGGGTACTCGTGCCACTCGACCGCGTAGCCCAACCCGGCGAGGGCGTCCCGCGAGGCCCGCCCGCGCTCGATGACCACGATCTCGTCGTGCACCCCATGCCCCATGAAGATCGGCGCGCGCGCATTGGCCTGGCTGCGCTCCGCAGCGGTGGTCGAAGCCAGCGGCAGATAGCCCGACATGCCGACGATGCCCGCCAGCCGTTCGCCGTGTCGCACGCCCGCGAGCAGCGCCATGGCGCAGCCCTGCGAAAAACCAGCAAGCACGGTACGTTCGGCGGCGATGCCGCGCTGCTTCTGCCCCGCCAGCAACTCCTGCACCGAGGCGAGCGAGCGGCGCAGTCCGGCTTCGTCTTCGCGTTGCACCAGGTCGCGGCCCAGGATGTCGTACCAGGCCCGCATGCGATAGCCGTTGTTCACGCTGACCGGCATCACCGGCGCATGCGGGAACACGAAACGCACCGGACCCACCGCGGCGAGATCCAGCTCCTGCGCCACCGGAACGAAGTCGTTGCCATCGGCGCCCAGTCCGTGCAGCACGATCACGCAAGCAGCGGGATCGGGCGCCGTTTCTATTTCAATGCATTCAAGCGCGGCCATTCGTTTTGATCTCCTGCTGCCAGCATACAGCTGCCTCACCGAACTGCGTGGCGCGGCGCGTCCGACGGTGGGCGGCGCAAAGTCCTACAGCTGGTCCGCCCGCGCGACCGCACACTGGTCCACGCAATGAAAGGACTACGCTCATGCACGTGCAAGTGAACACCGGCAACGGTATGCAGAACAAGGACACCCTCGACCGTTGGGCCCAGGAATTCCTCAACGAGTCGCTCGCCCGCTTCCAGCAGGACATCACGCGAGTCGAAGTCCAGCTGGCCGACGAGAACAGCGGGAAAAAAGGCGCGGCCGACAAACGCTGCATGCTGGAGGCGCGGCTCACCGGACACGAGCCCGTGGTCGTGAACCATCACGGCGAGACCCAGGACGAAGCCTTTCGCGGCGCCACCCACAAGCTGATGCGGGCGCTCGAACACACCTTCGGAAAGCTCGATCGGCACGTGCACCGGGCGCGCGACACCATCCGCAAGGACCCCAGCGCGGTCGAATAACTCTCGCCGCCGCGGGCGCGCCGGCGCCCGTCCGCTCAGTTGCCGTCGCGCCTGTCTTCGCCGCGCAACGGCCCGTGATAACCCATCATCGCCGCCGCCGCAGCTGCGGAACTGTCAGGGGACGAAGCGCCGCCCGCTGTTTGCACAGGGTCGGCGCATGCGCTCAACAGGGCGGCGAGCAGGCCCGCCGCGAAAAACTTGTTCATCATCAGCTCCGGTAGCTAGAGGCCATTACGGCCCCGCTGGCCGTGCCGGCTTCGTAGGAGGGAGCCGCCGGGCAAGGTGGGCAAATCGTCCGCGCCGCATCTAGTGCTTTTTTGTACGTATTTGTGTCAGCGCCGCCACCCGCCTGTGCAGTGGTGCACACAAGCGCGCTTGGGGCGCGTATATTGACTCCGCGCCGTGGTGGTTTTGCCACCCGCGCCATATCTGCCATAACCCCTCCAAAGGAGCCCGAAGATGAGTTCAACGATGAAGAAGATGACCTGCCGCGCACTGGTCGTGTCCCTGCTGGCCCTGTCGTTCCAGACGGCCAATGCCGGAATGATCGGCGCCGATCAGGCCGCCGCAGCGGGTGCCGCCCAAACCGACCGCTCGATGGTGCTGAGCGTTCTCAGCCGCGCGGAAACCGCGGCGCAGCTGCAAGCCCAGGGTATCGATCCCACGATGGCCCGTGAGCGGGTCGCCGCCATGACCGACCAGGAAGTGCAATCGCTGGCGCAGAACATGCAAACGGCTCCGGCCGGTGCGCTGAGCGGCGGTGGCTGGCTGGCGGTGGTGGTGGTCGCCGCGCTGATCTGGTACTTCGCGTTCCGCAAGTGACCGTCACATCGGCACGCAGGGGCGTGCCGCGTCTCGCAGCCCGCCTGAGCGCGGGCTTTTTCTGCTGCCTGCTGTTCGCATTGTTCGCCGGCTGCGCGCAACTGGTGCCGCAGACCATCGCCTTGCGCACCGGCTGGCCGGAAGGCGTGCCGCAGACGGTGGAATGGACCGACGTTCCCTTCTTCCCCGACCAGGAATACAACTGCGGCCCCGCGACCCTCGCCACGGTGCTGAACTACAGCGGCGCCAATACATCCATCAAGCCGCTGATCGATCAGGTGTTCCTGCCATCGCGGCAGGGCAGCTTGCAGGTGGAGATGTTGGCGGCGCCCCGCCACTACGGACGCGTTTCCTATCAGCTGCAGCCCCGCTACCCCGACATGTTGCGCGAAGTCGCGGCGGGCAATCCGGTGATCGTGCTGCAGGACGTGGGCGTCATGTTCACGCAATGGCACTACGCGGTGATCAACGGCTTCGACTACCCGTCCGGCACGGTATTCATGCGCTCGGGCACCACGCCGCGCGAAAAAATTCCCTTCTCGTATCTCGAGCGCACCTGGATCAAGGGCGGTTATTGGGCCATGGTGGTGACACCGCCGGATCGCATCCCGGTGACCGCCACCGAAGACGGCTGGATGACCGCGGTGCTCGCCATGTCCCGCACCGGCGGCACCGAGGCCACCACCAAGGCGTACGCGGCCGCGCTCAAGCGCTGGCCCGACAACCTCCCCGCGGCGATCGGATTGGCCAATGAATACCATGGGCGCGGCGATTTCGCGGGCGCGGTGAACGTGCTGCGCACGGCGCAGCAGCGCCATCCACAATCCGTCATCGTCATCAACAACCTGGCCCAGGCCTTGTCGGACCAGGGCCGCAATGCCGAAGCGCTGTCGGTGATCGGCAAGGCCTCGGATCCGCAAAGTCCGTTCGCGGGCGAAGTGAAGTCCACCCGCCAGCTGATCCTGCAGCGCATCGCGCAGCAGAAAAGCGGCAGCCGCCGCTAGCAATTTGCGTGAAGGGAACGCGGCAGGCCGCAGCTGGCCCGCCCGCGCTCTGCTAGGCTTGTCGCATGGAATTGAACACTCAGCCGCTGCAGGGGCCGGTGCGATCGGCCGCCAGCGTTGTGATGCTGCGCGATGGAGTCAACGGACTCGAGGTGTTTCTGTTGAAGCGGCACGGCCTCTCCGACGTGTTGGGAGGCGTGTACGTCTTTCCGGGAGGCAAGGTCGACGCCGACGATGCCATGCCCCAACTGCAGGCGCGCCTGGACCAGCCGGCAAGCGCCTTGCACGCCGCCTTGGGCGAGCCGGAACTCGATGAGGTCGAGGCCGCGGCGCTGCACGTCGCGGCGCTGCGCGAGGCCTTCGAGGAAACCGGTGTGTTGTACGCGCAAGGCGCGGGGGCGCAGCAAGCCGCGAACGCCTGGGGGCTGCTGCGCCAGGGGCACTCCTTTCACGGGATCCTGGAAACGATGTCGCTGCGGCTCCAGGCCAGCCGCTTGCAGCCGTGGTCGCGCTGGATTACCCCGGTGATCGGCGCGGTGGTGCGCAAGCGATTCGACACCCGCTTCTTCCTGGCGCCGGTGCCCGAGGGCCAGCTGGCGCGCCACGATGATCACGAAGCGACGGAAAGCGTCTGGCTTACGCCCCGCAGCGCGCTGCAGCAATACTGGGACGGCACGATTGCGCTGGCGCCGCCGCAGATCCTCAGCCTGGCGCACCTGTCGCGGCATGCCGGCATCGCCAGCGCGTTGGCTGAAGCGCGCGGACGTTTGCCGCCCACCATCCGTCCGGAGTCGTTCGAAGAGGATGGCACGCGCGTGATCTGCTACCCGGGCGACGGGCAGCACTCGGAGCGCGAGCGCGCCCTGCCGGCTCCCACGCGTCTGCACCATCGCGACCGGCGCCTGGAGCCCACGCTGGGTTTCGAGGCGTTCTTCGCGGACTAGGACCCTGCCTACAGGCTCTCGCGCTCGCGGCTTGCGGACCGTTGGCTCCCTCCTGGCCACACTGACGCGTGTCGGCCGGGCTCCGCGCTACAAAGACAGGTATCGAGCTTCCGCGCTTGCGCGAAACGCAAGAACATTGTCCAGCGAGCCGGGCCGCGCTCCATCAAAAGAAAACCGGGCCTGGCCCGGTTTTCCCCGTGTGACAGCACTCTGTGTGACAGCGGTCGCGACGTCGGAACTTCGATGACGATCTCGCGACTCGGTGGTAAGCATCGCCGGCCAGCGCGACCGGCCGCGTCAGCTCACAGCGGCCCATCGTGTCGGACAAAACACGCTAATGCTGGGCAACCTCGGCTCGCGCGTCCACGTCGTAGTACGACGCGAAGGTGGCGCCGAGCGGGCGGGTCTCCGGCAAGATATAGATGACGGCGCCGCCCTGGAGCACCGCGGGGCGCAGTGCGCCTTCGAAGAACTCCGGCGGCAGGTTGATGCAGCCGAATGACATGCGATTGTCGTCCTTGCTGGGCGACTCGAGACTGGCGAGGCGTTCGGGCACCTTCAGCACGCGATGCATCGACACCCCGGCGTCGTAGTCGACCCAGACCACATCTTCGCCGCGGGTGTCTTGGCCTTTTTCGGCGATGAAGCGTCCGGCGGGCGTGGTCTTTTCTTCCGGCAGCACCTTGTCCAGCGGCTTGTCGCCAACGCCGGGCGCGGTGTCATCGCCGATGGCTGAACCCAGCAGCGCGGGTGCGGCAGCCTTCAGCTGCGCTTGGGGGTCGAAGACATAGACCTTCGCGTCTTTCTTGTCGACGATCACGAAGGACATGCTCTTGTTGTCGCGCGACGTGGCGACCCAGTTCGCCATGTGGCGTGCGTCGGGCGAGGGTTGCTCGCTGCCGAAGTCCGCCGCCCGCACGGCCGCACCGGCGTGCTGCGCAGGAGCGGGCGTCGAGGAGAAATGGGAAATCGCAGGCGGCAGCACCAGGACCAGGACGGCCGCGCCAAGGAGCAATCCTTTGCGCAGCCCATCGGTAATTTCGGCTGTGTCGCTGTCGCTGTGGGTCCGCTCTGCGTTCATTGATCTGTTGGAATGGAAATGCCCATCGGGCTACAGCCCGATGGGACGGATGGCAACTGCCTTAGTTGCGGTCAGCGCGCGCCGGACGATCGCCGCCGGTGCTGCTGCTGGAGGTCGACGTGTCGCCGCTGGCGCCCATCGTGCTGCCGCTGCCGGAGCTGCCCGTGGTGCCGGAGCTGCCCGTACCCGAAGCGCCCATCGAGGTGCCCGAGCTGCCGGTGCCGCTGGTGGAGGGAGAGCTGCTGGCCGTGCCGCCGGTCGTGCCGCTGGTGGAACCCGAACCCGAGCTCGTGGAGCCGCTCGCGCTGGGGCTTGTGGTGGAGCCGCTGCCCGAGCTGGAGCCTGGGGTGGTGATGCCGCCGCTGCTGGACGAGCCAGAGCCGGTGCCGGAACCGCCGCTTGCGCCGGATGCGCCCGACGAACCCGAACCTGCACCGGCTCCCGAGCCGCCGCCCGCGCCGCCCGCACCTTGGGCCATCGCGAGCCCGCCGAGGGCCAGAGCCGCTGCTGCGGCCAAGGCGGTCAGGGTTTTCTTGGTTGTGATCATGACTTAACTCCTTGAGTGGAAACCCCGAAGGGGGAGGTTGAAAAAAGCCGGCCCAAGGCCAGCTGCCTCGAAGACTACGTTTCCACCGTCAGCAAAAAAGTGAGGCTTTGCAGGCACAGCCTGTAGGACCATCACTGTCACCAATTAACGCTCAGTCGCGCTCGAGGTCGAGCGCCCCCGCTTCCGCACCCCAACAGTCGATTTGCAAGGCGGGATCGGCGCATTCACAGCCGAGTGCGACATCCTCATCCAAGCTCGAGCGCAGATGTTCGAGACCCTGGGATGATCCTGTTGAAAAGGATGCGAGCGATTGTTGCGGGCTGTTCATGGCATCTCCGAAAGAGCGGCTGATGCATTGATCATGAATGGACGAGCTTGGCGTCGCACTCCGCCGGTTGCCCGACCCGGCGTAGGAGGGCGACTACTTTTTCGCCGGGTCGGTCTTGGAAACGCCGCGAATGTTCAGCGCCGCCAGCGAAACCTGAAGCACGATCAGCGCCAAAGCGCCGTCGTGCAAGCCCCACAAAACCCACAGCACGTTGCTCGCCAGGAACACCCAAAAGCCTTCGTTGCGGCGATTCTTACGGTTCGAGGCCACCAGCCACGCGGCCAGCACGGTGGCGAGCATCGCAGGCCATTGCAACCAGTCAAGCCATTGCGCGGAGGTGTCCATGTGGGGCGCTACCTTACCCATGGCCCAGCCGGGGAGCCGCCGGAAGCCGCCGGACGCGCTTGTAGGAGCGTGCCGCTCACCGGGCTGCCAGCCGCCACAGCGAAGTGGTTTCCTGCGCGCGGGCCGTGTGCAAGGGGTCGGTTGTGTCCAGCACCTTGGGATGCCGCGGCTTTACATCGCAGCGGGCAATGACGCGCAGACCCCCCAGCTCGATCAGCGACATCAATTCCTCGCGCGTGCGAAGGCCGAGGTGCTCGGCCAGGTCGGAAAGAATCAACCAGCCCTCCCCGCCCGCAGCCAGGTGCTGCGCCAGCCCCTGTAGAAAAGCGCGCAGCATCCTGCTGCCTTCGTCATAGATCGCATGCTCCAGCGGCGAGCTCGGTCGCGCGGGCAGCCACGGCGGGTTGCACACCACCAATGGCGACTGGCCCGGCGGGAACATGTCGGCTTGCACCAGCTCGACGCGGTCTTGCAGGCCCAGGCGATCGATGTTCTCGCGCGCGCAAGCCAAGGCACGCGGGTCCACGTCGGTGGCGACAACGCGCCGCACTCCGCGCCGCGCCAGGATCGCCGCGATGACCCCGGTGCCGGTGCCGATATCGAACGCCAGCTCGGTGGACGGCAGCGGCGCGGCGGCAACCAGATCGAGGTACTCGCCGCGCACCGGCGAGAACACGCCGTAGTGCGGATGGATGCGATTGCCGGGCGGCGGCCCGAGCGCGGGCACTTCCAGACCCTTCCTGCGCCACTCGTGCGCTCCGACCAGCCCGAGCAGCTCGCGCAAGGAGGCGAGGCTGCGCTGTTCATCGGGCGGACCCCAGGCTTCGCGACAGGCTTGCCGCAGGTCGGGCGCACGAGCCAGGGCGATGCCATAGTCCGGTTCCACTTCGATCAGCACGCTGCCCAACACGCGCGCCCTGTGCCCCTGCGCCTGGCGATGCAGGTTGAAGGCCTCGGCCGGCGAGGAGGCGAACTTGCGCGGCTTGTGGTCGGCGCGCCGCGCCATGGCCTGCAGCAGCTGCCTCGCATTGTGGAAGTCGCTGCGCCACACCAGCGCCGTTCCTTCGCTCGCCATGCGATACGCAGCGGCAGCCGTCACGGTGTCGCGCACCGCCTGCACCCGGGCGGGTGGCCGCACGCCGGCTTCGGAACGCCAGCGCGCGCTGCGTGGCACGCCCTCCTCCAACCAATCGATCGTCACCACGCCGATCACGCAGCCGCCTTGCGGCCGCTGATGCGCTGCACCAGCGCGACCACGCCGAGCACGATGGCGCCTGCCGCAATGCCGATCAGCCCATCGCAGAGAAATGTTGCGATGCCGCCCAAGCTGCCTTGCAGGCTTTCGTCGATGTGCTCGATGGCCTGGCGCAGCGGGCGGATCCCGTGCACCAGGATGCCACCGCCGACCAGGAACATCGCCGCGGTGCCGGCCACACTCAGCGCTTTCATCAACCACGGTGCGCCCCGCAAGATCGCCTTGCCGATCGCTCGCGCGCCGCTGCTGGCCCGCCGGCTGAGATAAAGGCCGAAGTCATCGATCTTCACGATCGCGCCGACCAGCCCATAGACCCCCACCGTCATCAGCACCGCGATGGCCGCGAGCACGGCGAGGCGCACGATGAATTCACTGTTCGCCACCGTGCCGAGCGTGATGGCAATGATCTCGGCAGAAAGAATGAAGTCGGTGCGAACCGCGCCCTTGATCTTTTGCTGCTCCACCTCGCACAGGTCGATCTCGGGATCGCTCACCACCTGCACGAGCTGCCGGTGATGGGCCTCGTCGTCCGCGCGCGCGTGCAGCCATCGGTGCGCGATCTTCTCGAAGCCCTCATAGCAAAGGAATGCGCCGCCCGCCATCAGCAGCGGCGTCACGGCCCATGGCGCCAATGCGCTGATGGCGAGCGCCGCGGGCACCAGGATCGCCTTGTTGCGCAGCGATCCCTTGAAGACCGCCCACACCACCGGCAGTTCGCGGTCGGCACGGAGCCCGGCGACCTGCTGCGCATTCAGCGCGAGGTCGTCCCCGAGCACGCCGGTCGTCTTCTTCGCGGCCGCCTGGGCCAGCACGGACACGTCGTCCAGGATGCTGGTGATGTCGTCCAGCAGCGCAAGCAGGCTCGATGCCATGTGGGTGGCGCGGCCGCTATTCGAGCGGCCGCCGAAGCCGGACCTCTTCGAGCTTCACGCCCCCGACCATCGCTGTCTTCGCGCTGCTCAATTCGCGCTTGAAGCCCGCCAGTTCGGCAAAGCGCAACGCGCGCTCGTTGCACAGCGGTATCCACATCGTCACCTCGGTGCAGCCTTCCTCCATCAATCCTTCGCGCGCCGCGTCCCACAGCGCCAGCCCGGCGCCTTTACCCCAGTGCGAGGGGTCCACATACAAGGCCCAGATCTCGCCGGTGGTGTTCTTGGACTTCGGGTCGCGCGTACGGTCGTAACCGACGAAGCCGATGATGCGGTCATCGGCCAGCGCAACCTGGAGCAGCGGCTCGCCGTACTCGATGGCGTCACGCCAGAAGGCGCGCCGCTTGTCCATGGGCAGGCTCGGCTGCCCCGGCGGCACCACCGCCTCGTAGGCAGCATGCGAAGAGCTCGAGTGGACAACGGCAATGGGTTCCGCATCGCGATCCACTGCGGGACGGACGTTGTAGCTGGTCATTGGGGCATTCAGCAGTTTGACCCGCCGATTATGCGGGCGGCCCCAGGGCTCATGGGCAGGCTGAACGGCGGAGTCCGCCGCCGCGCAGCGCCTCAGTCATTCCCGGTGGTGTACGGGCCCCGCGGCTTGTACCGGTGCGCGCCGTCGGCGATCGGTTGCGCGTTGGGGTCGGGTTCGTGCTCGACCGCGTTGGTGCCCGGCTCTTCTCCCGCGGGTTGAGGTGAACTCTGTGCGTCACTCCCGTCCTCGGCGGCGCTAGGTGGTGCTGGCTTGGTGCTCATGGCGGCTCTCCGGCAGATGGATGATGTCAATCTAGGCCCGCCCCGTGTTGCCGGCTGTAGGACCGCTGCCCGGCCGCAGGTCCGGTGGCATAGTCGGAGCATGCGCAAGCTCCTTTGCGGCATCTTCGTGGCCGCGGCAATTTTCAGCGCGCACGGCGCCGCGCAATTTCACGACGACATGGCGCAGCGAACCTTGGCCTGCACCGTCTGCCACGGCAAGGAGGGCCGCGCCGGCCCCGACGGCTACTACCCGCGCATCGCGGGCAAGCCGGCCGGCTACCTGTACAACCAGTTGCTCAACTTCCGCGATGGCCGCCGCCGCTATGGGCTGATGGCGCGGCTGCTCGACACCTTGTCCGACGACTACCTGCTGGAGATCGCGCAGCATTTTTCGTCGCTGGACCTGCCCTACCCTACGCCGCCCGCGCCGCAACTTCCGGATGCGGTGCTGCAGCGCGGCCAGTTGCTCGCGCGCGAAGGGGACGCCAGCGCAAAAATTCCCGCTTGCGTGGGCTGCCACGGCGCGGCCCTCACGGGGGTTGTTCCCGCTACGCCAGGGCTGCTTGGAGTGTCTCGCGACTACCTCAATGCGCAGCTGGGCGCATGGCGCACAGGGCAGCGCAAGGCGCATGCGCCCGATTGCATGGCGCAGATCGCGCGCCAGCTCACGCCGGAAGACCTCACGGCGGTCGCTGCCTGGCTGGCGGCCCAGCCGCTGCCCGTGGACGCCCATCCTGCGCAAGCGCTGCCCAGACCGCCGGCCATCACTTGCGGCAGTGCGGCGCCGCCCGCGGCCAAGGCGAAACCATGAAGCGGGTGATCGCATCCGCACTGCTTGCCGCAGTCTTGCTTGCGGCGCTGGTGCTGTTCCTGAACTTGCGCGGCGAAAGCGAGTTGCACGATGCACCGCCGCCGGCGCCGCCCGCGGCCGACAGCGTCGCCCGCGGGGCGTACCTGGCGCGCGCCGGCAACTGCATGACTTGCCACACCGAGCCGGGCGGCCCGCCGTTCGCGGGCGGGCGAGCCATCGAAACGCCGTTCGGCACGGTGTACGCCAGCAATCTCACGCCTGAACCCACCAGCGGCATCGGCAGCTGGTCGGCCGATCATTTCTGGCGCGCCTTGCACAACGGCCGCGGCAAGGACGGACGCCTGCTGTACCCGGCGTTCCCCTATCCGAACTACACGCTGGTCACGCGCGCCGACTCGGACGCGATCTTCGATTACCTGCGCAGCCTGCCGCCGGTGCAGCGGCCCAACACCGCGCACCGTTTGGGCTGGCCGTACAGCACGCAGGCGGCGCTGGCCGTGTGGCGCGCGCTGTATTTCGCGCCGGGCGGGCACGAGGAAGATCGAAGCCAGTCGGCCGAGTGGAATCGCGGCGCCTACCTGGTACGCGGCCTCGGCCATTGCAGCGCCTGCCACATCAGCCGCAACCTGCTGGGCGCGAGCAGCGACATGATGGACCTGTCGGGCGGGCTGATCCCGATGCAGAACTGGTACGCGCCTTCCCTCACCTCGCCGACGGAAGCCGGCGTGGCGGATTGGGACCTGCGGCAGATCGCTGACCTGCTCCAGACCGGCGTCGCGCCACGCAGCGCGGTGCTGGGCCCGATGGCGGAGGTGGTGCTGCAAAGCACGCAGTACCTGGCGCCCGCCGACTTGCGCGCGATGGCGGTGTATCTCAAGGCGCTGCCGCAATCGCACTCCAGGAGCGAAGCGCCGGCCCAGGCGATGAGCGCGCGCATGGCCGAGCGCGGGGCCAAACTCTACGGCCAGCATTGCGCGCAATGCCACGGGGACAATGGCCAAGGCGTGGCGGGTGCGTATCCGCCGCTCGCCGCGAATCGCGCGGTGAATTTGGCGGTGACCGCCAACCTGGTGCAGGTCGTGCTCAATGGGGGCTTTCCGCCGGCCACCCGCGGCAATCCGCGGCCTTTCGGCATGCCGCCCTTCGCGACGGTGCTGAGCGACGCCGACGTCGCCGCGGTGATCAGCCACATTCGCGCTTCCTGGGGCAACCAGGCCCCGCCCGTGAGCGAGTTTTCAGTCAGCCGACAGCGGGATACCACCGGGTCCTAGTCCTGTGGCAGGTGGGCACAATCGCGCGATGCCCTTTCGACCCCTTGAATTGCCGGCCGACGTTCCCGGCAAGCTCTGGCTGGCAGCCATGCCCGGGCGCTTCGAGCCGTGGAACGCCTTCGAGGCGCAGGCCACGCGCGACGGGCTGGCACTGGTGGTCTGCCTGACCCCGCGGGATGAGATCGCCGAGCTGTCGCCGGCTTATCACGCGGCCGTCACGCGGGGCCGGATGCCGTTTCGCTGGATGTCGGTGCCGATGCGCAACTTCGGCGTGCCGCAAGACCCGGCGGCATTTCGCCGCCAGATCGCGGAGATCACGCAGTCGCTGCGCCAGGGGCAGGCGGTGCTGTTGCATTGCGCCGCCGGCATCGGCCGCACCGGAAGCACCGCCGCCTGCGTGCTCAAGGCCCTCGGCCTTCCTACCGACGAAGCGCTGCAGCGGGTGCTCGACGCGGGCTCCAATCCGCAGAACGCGCAGCAATCGGGCCTGGTGGAGTGGTTCTGACGCGTGCTACGCGATGCGTGCCAGGCGCTGGCCGCTGACCGCTGCAAGCGATTCCGCCGACACCCGCCCGGGCGCGATCTCGGCCAGCGGCACCAGCACGAACGCGCGCTGCCGCATCCGCGGATGCGGCACTTGCAAGGCCGCGCTCTCGATGAGCGCGTCCCCGAACAGCAGCAAGTCGAGGTCGAGCGTGCGCGGCGCGTTGCGATAGGGCCGCTCGCGCCCGGCCTCGGCTTCGAGCCGCTGCAAATGCAGCAGCAGCTCCGGCGCGCTGAGCTGCGTCTGCAGTTCGGCAACGGCGTTGATGTAATCGGGGCCTGCAGAGTCCATCGGCGCCGTGCGATACATCGATGATTGCCGCGTCAGCGTCGTCCGCGGCAATTCGCCGAGCCTGGCGACCGCGTCACGCACCGCCGCGATCGGCTCGCCCAGGTTCGCGCCAAGCGCGACGTAAGCAGTGACCGCTGCGCGCATCGGAGCCCCGAGGGCGCTACTCCTGCGGTCCTTCGGGCTGCGGCCCCGCCGCGCCGTCCGCGCCATCGGCGCCGGGCTTGCGGCGACGCCGCCTGCGCTTGCGGGGTGCGTCGGAGCCAGCAGCATCAGCTTCTTGCGGATGCGGCGCCCGCGCGACATCCTGCGATGGGTCACGCGATGCATGGCCGGATGTTTCGGGCCCGTCCGCCAGCAGGTTCTCCGGCGGCCTCGATGGGCGCACCCGCCGCTGGCCCTTGTTCTGCTCCTGGCGCAGTTGCGCCACCAGGTCCTCGCGCACCGCGTCGCTGGCCTGGCTGAATTCCTGCCACCAGGCGGCCAGCACCACATCCACTTCGCCCACGTCCGCGCGCAGGCGCATGAAGTCGAAGCCGGCGCGAAAACGCGGCTGCTCCACCAGACTGAACGGCGTGTTGCCGCTGCGCTTTTCGAAGCGCGGCTGCATCATCCAGATCTCGCGCATGTCCGCGGCGAGCTTGCCGCGTCCGGACACATCGCCGATGCGCGCATTGAAGACGTCGTCGATCGCGTCCTGCAGCGCGGGAAAGGGATGCTCCCGGCGCTCGAGCCGCTGCGCCCAGCCGTCGCGCACATCGGACCACAGCACGCAGGCGAGCAGGAAGCTTGGCGCCACCGGCTTGGTCTCGCCGACGCGCCGGTCGGTGTCCTGCAATGCCGCCCGGACGAAGGGCTCCTCGGCGCGCTCGACCACCAGGTCCAGCAGCGGATAGATCCCGCGCGACATGCCCAGCACCTTGAGCTGCTCGATGGTCGCGAGGGAATGCCCGGTCTGCAGCAACTTGAGCATCTCATCGAACAGGCGGCTCTGCGGCACGTCGGCCAGCAGCGCCTGGCATTTCACCAAGGGCGCCGCGGTCTTGGGGTCCAGCGTGAACCCCAGCGGATTGAGCTTGGCGACGAAGCGCACGGCCCGGATGATTCGCACCGGGTCTTCGCGATAGCGCGTGAGCGGATCGCCGATCATTCGGATGGTGCGCTTCTTGGCATCCTTGATGCCGCCGTGATAGTCCACCACCGTCTGCGTTTCGGGGTCGTAGTACATCGCGTTGAT
>JAQGMT010000443.1 GCA_028292185.1 Ramlibacter sp.
CGGCAACGCCGCCTATCCGGCAGTGGACGGACGGCGCAACGTGATTGCGCGCAACGCGGGACGCCGCATCGTGCACATGGTGCACGAAGACCTGATCCTGTCGAAGATCCTCACTCGGCAAGCGTTCGAGAACGCGATCAAGACCCTGGCCGCCATCGGCGGCTCGACCAACGCGGTGATCCACCTGATCGCCATCGCGCGGCGCATCGGCGTCGAGCTGGTGATGGAAGATTTCGACCGGCTGGCCAGCCACCTGCCCTGCCTGCTGAACCTGCAGCCGTCGGGCAAGCACCTGATGGAAGACTTCTGCTACGCCGGCGGCCTGCCGGTGGTGATGAAGGAGATTTCGCAGCACCTGCACCTGGATGCAGTCACCGCCAACGGCCGCACGATCGGCGAGAACATCGCCGATGCGCAGAACTACAACACCGAAGTGATCCAGCCGCTGGACAAGCCCTTCAAGGAAAACGCCGGCATCGCGGTGCTGCGCGGCAACCTCGCGCCACGGGGGGCCGTGATCAAGCCCAGTGCCGCAACACCGGCGCTGATGGTGCACAAGGGCCGGGCCGTCGTGTTCGAGAACATCGAGGACTTCCACAAGCGCATCGACGACGAGAACCTCGACATCGACGAGAACTGCGTGATGGTGCTCAAGAACTGCGGACCCAAGGGCTACCCCGGCATGGCCGAAGTCGGCAACATGCCGCTGCCGCCCAAGGTGCTGCGCAAGGGCATCACCGACATGGTCCGCATCAGCGACGCGCGCATGAGCGGCACCGCGTACGGCACCGTGGTGCTGCACACCGCACCCGAGGCGGCCGCGGGCGGCCCGCTGGCGATCGTGCGCAACGGCGACATCATCGAGCTGGACGTGCCCCAGCGCCGTATCCAGTTGCACATCAGCGACGAGGAGATGGCGCGCCGGCTGGCCGAGTGGAAAGCGCCGGAGCCGCCGCTGAAGTCAGGCTACTGGAAGCTGTACGTGGACCACGTGCTGCAGGCCGACGAAGGCGTCGACCTCGACTTCCTTGTCGGCAAGCGCGGCGCGTTTGTGCCGCGTGACAATCATTGAAGGAAGCGGCGAAGCCGCGCTTCAATGATTGCGGCGTAGACTCACATTGCGCAGCAATGTTATGTCGCAGCCACAACCATCCCGCGAGAAAATCTTCGACGTCGTCGCGCTCGGCGAGGCGATGGTCGAATTCAACCAGACCCGCCCGGGACAACCTCAATACCTGCAGGGCTTCGGCGGCGACACCAGCAATGCCGCCATCGCCGCGGCGCGCGCCGGCGCTCGCGTCGCTTACCTGACGCGCCTGGGCCAAGACAGCTTCGGCGATGAGCTCATGGCGCTCTGGCAGCGCGAAGGAGTGGACACCAGCGGCATCGAACGCGACGAAATTGCGGCGACCGGCATCTATTTCGTCACGCACGCACCCGGCGGGCATGCGTTCAGCTATCGGCGTGCCGGTTCAGCCGCGAGTCTCATGACGCCCCAATGGCTCCCTCGAGACATCGTGCGGGCGGGGCGCATGTTGCACGTCTCCGGCATTTCGCTGGCGATTTCCCACAGCGCGCGCGAGACGGTATTCGCCGCGATCGCGCAAGCACGCGACGCGGGCGCGCGGGTGTCGCTGGACTCCAATTTGCGGCTCAAACTTTGGCCGCTGCAGGAAGCGCGCGCAGCGATCACCCGTGCCGCGGGTCTGTGCAACCTTTTCCTGCCGAGCGTCGAAGACGCGGTTGCGCTGAGTGGCCTCGGCGACCCGGACGGCATTGTGGACTGGAGCCATTCGCTCGGTGCGCCACAGGTCGTTCTGAAGCTGGGTCGCGAAGGGGCGCTGGTCAGCGACGGCCAGCGGCGTGAGCGCATCGCCGGCCATGCGGTGACAACGGCGGACGCGACGGGCGCCGGCGATTGCTTCTGCGGCAACCTGCTGGCGCGGCTGGCATCGGGCGATTCACTCTTCGACGCGGCGCGCTATGCCAATGCGGCCGCAGCCATCGCGGTGCAAGGCTTCGGGGCCGTCGCGCCCTTGCCGCGGCCGCAACAGGTGCGAGCCTTGCTGTGAGCGAATTGATCGCCGTCGACTGGGGCACCTCTTCACTGCGTGCCGCGCTGCTGGACGAACGTGGGCACGTGGTCGAAGAGCATTCGATGCCACGCGGCATTCTCACGGTGGTGGCGGGAGAATTTCCCGACGTGCTGCAAGCCGCGACGGCGCGATGGCCGCGGCGCTCGGACACCTTGTGCCTGCTGAGCGGCATGGTCGGCAGCCGTCAGGGCTGGCTGGAAGCGCCGTACTGCGCTTGCCCTGCGGGCTTCGCGGAGATCGCCGCCCGGCTGGCGTGGGTGGAGCCCGGGCGCATCGCCATCGTCCCTGGGCTGTCCTGCGAAGAGCAAGGCGTGCCGGATGTGATGCGCGGCGAGGAGACGCAGGTCTTCGGTGCGCTGGCACTGCTGGGCCTGGACTCTGCACGGCTGGTGCTGCCGGGCACCCATAGCAAATGGGTGCGGGCGAAGGCCGGCCGCATCGAGGGCTTCTCCACCTTCATGACGGGTGAGTTCTACGCGCTGCTGCGCAGTCACTCCATCCTGGCGCGTACCCTGCCGGATGCCGATGGCGATCTCGATGCCGGCGCTTTCGAGCAAGGGCTCCGGCACGCGCTGCGCACCGGCAATCTGCTGCATGCGGCTTTCAGCGCGCGCACACTGTCCTTGTTCGACCGCTTGCCCGCTGCCGCCGCGCCCAGCTATTTATCCGGCCTGGTCATCGGAGAAGAGATGAGGTCGCAGCAACTGGCGAGCGGCGACGACCCGGTGCTTGTGGTCGGCTCGCCGGCGCTGACGCAACGCTACGAATTGGCGCTGCGCCTGCTGGGCGTGAGCGCGGTGGCGGTCGGCTCTGAGGCGACCTGGCGAGGTTTGTGGTCGATTGCCCGAAACCTGGAGAAGACGGCATGAACGCAGATGAAAAATTCGCCGCGGCGTGGCAGCGCTTGCCGCTGGTTGCAATCCTGCGCGGTGTGCGGCCCGAGGAGGCGCCCGCCATCGGCGAGGTGCTCACGCGCAGCGGATGGAGCCTGATCGAGGTGCCGCTGAACTCGCCTCAGCCGCTGCAGAGCATCGCGGCACTGACGAAGCTGCTGCCTGACGCGCTGGTGGGCGCAGGCACGGTGCTCGATGCGCAGCAGGTGCGCGATGTCCACGCGGCAGGCGGCCGGTTGATCGTCGCGCCCAACTTCGATGCCGACGTGGTGCGTGAAGCGCGGCGACTCGGCATGGCATGCCTGCCGGGCGTGCTGACCGCAAGCGAAGCATTCGCGGCGCTGCGCGCCGGCGTCAACGGCCTGAAATTGTTTCCCGCAGAAATGATTCCGCCGGCGGCAGTGAAGGCACTGCGGGCGGTGCTGCCGCAGGAAGCGCTGCTGCTGCCGGTGGGCGGCGTCAGCACGGCCAACATGGGCGCATACCGGGCTGCGGGGGCCGATGGCTTCGGAATCGGCTCCTCCCTGTATAAGCCGGGCACCAATGTGGCGGACGTCGAGCGCAGCGCACTGGCTTTCTCGGCGGCATGGGCAGGCACGCTGCGGGCTTGAGCAGCCGATCCTTGTCGGCGCAGTCAGCCGCAGGCCGCTCAGCGGGACGGCGCGCTGTCCTACAAAGCTGAGGCTCGGCCGCAGGCGACGATTCGGCATTCTCGCGGGTGCTCCACATGAACGACCTCCTCCTCATCTCGGCCATCGGTGCGCTCGGCTTCATGGCAGCGAGCGCGCTCCTACTGCAATGGCTTCGTGTGGCGCTGCGCCGCCGCGCCAAGCAACGGCGCTCGCAGGGGTACCGGCTGATCCATGCCTTGCGCAGCTATTCGGCCTGGATCGAGAGCCAACGCGATCTCCCCTTCACGTCGCGCAGCCTGGACGAACTCACCTCGCCGCAACCTCTGGTGGTGGCCGCGCAGATCAAGAGTAAGTGGTTTCCTGCGCTTGGGCAGTACACGGTGCCCCTCTTGCAAGCACACAGCCGGGTCATCGAGTACCTGTGGGAGCAAAGCCTGCTGCGCCTGAGCCAGGGATCGGCATGGCGCGCCGCGCACCAGGATCCGCAGTATCAGCAGTTGCGCGGTGCGCAGGAAGAACTCATCGACGAGATGATCGCCGCGTGCCGCGAACTGATTGGCGACTCGCGCCAGGTGTGGCAGCCCACGGGCAGCGATTTCGCGTTCAGCAACAGCTTCGCCCGCACGACAAAAGGCCCGGCGGCGGGCGCGTAGCAGCGCCGCCGCAGGCTTATTTCGCCGGGCTCGGCGCTTGCAATCCCAGCAAGGCGGCCAGGTCGGCCGTAGGCAAGGCGCCCTCATGCGACACCAGCGCGCCGGTCTGCGCGTTCTGCGCAACGATGGTCGGAACCGACTGAAAACCGAAGCGGTTGAACAGCGCCGTGTTCTTGGTCACGGTTTCCTTCTGGGCCTCGCCGTCTCCAGGCACCTCGCCTTTCTGGTTAGCGAGAATCGCGGTTTCATGTTCGTCCATTGCCGCCACGGGGTCCTTGGCCGCAAGCAACGCAGCGCCTTGCGTCTGGCTGGTGTTGTTCAGCAAGCGCACCGGAATCCACACGAATTTCGCCTGAGCCTTCAGCGGCTTCGCCGCTTGCCACAGCGCCGCACAGTGCGGGCACTGCGGATCGAAAAATACGTAGACGGTGCGAGCACTCATCGGCGAGCCCACGGTGATCCCGCGCGCCTCGGCTTCGATCACGGGTACCGACACGGCCGAGCTTTCGGTCTTGGCGGCTGCCGCGGTTCCAGCGGCGGCCGCAGGCGCGGACGAATCCTTGCAGGCGACCAGAACAAGGGCCGCTGCAAAGGCAACGGCTAATTTGAGGCGAATCATGGGTAGGGGCGAGTAGTTGACAGGCGAACTTTAACCCGGTCGGGCGCGGCGGCACTTGACGCAGCTCAGCTGCCGCCCACGCCACTGCGGCGATGGTCAGGCGCTGGCCGCTGTCCGCGGCAACCGGGCTTCCCGGATCGGGAGGTGGATCAGCGCGGCTCCCGCAGCCAGCACGATGTCGATGTACCACACCCAGTCGTAGGCTCCCGTGGCTTCGAACACCTTTCCGCCCAGCCACGCGCCCAGGAATCCCCCAGCCTGGTGCGCCAGCATGATGATGCCGAACAGCGTGGCCATGTTGGCGGGGCCGAAGAATTTCGCCACCAGGCCCGCAGTGGGCGGCACCGTGGAGAGAAAGGTCAGGCCCATCACCGCGGCGAACAGCAGCACCACCGGGCCCGTCTTCGGCGCGAACAGGAACGCCAGGATCGCCAGTCCGCGCACCGCGTACAGCAGCGACAGCAGCGACTTCATGCGCCAGCGGCCGACGGCCCAGCCCATCGCCACGCTGCCGACGATGTTGAACAAGCCGATGGTCGCGAGCGCCCAACCGGCCCACTGCGTGGGCAGTCCGCACGAAGCGATGACGCCGGGCAAGTGCGTCGCCAGGAACGCGACGTGAAAGCCGCAGACGAAGAATCCGCCTCCCAGCATCAGGTAACTTGGATCGCGCAATGCAGCGCCGATGGCCTCGCGCGTGCCGACCACTTTCTGGCCGGCGGACGCAGCCTGCAGCGAATTGCCTTTGAGCAAGAACGCCGCAGGCAGGCACAGCAGCACGAGCAAGCCCATCACCTGCATCGCCGCGGCCCAGCCGATGCCGATCATCAACGCCGCGGCAATCGGCGCCATCAGGAACTGGCCGAAAGACCCGCCCGCGTTGACGATGCCGGTAGCGAGGCCGCGTCGCTCCGCGGGAACCAGCCGCGTCGTCGCTGCCATCAGCACCGCGGGCCCGGCCATGCCTGCGCCGCCGGCAGCGAGCACGCCGATGGCGAAGATCAGGCCGGCGGTGGTGGTCATGAGGGGCGTGATGAACGTGCCGAGCGCCACCAGCAGCGCGCCGGCGAACAGCACCCGGCCGGCGCCCACCTTGTCGGCCATCGCACCGGCGAAGGGCTGCGTGAGCCCCCACCAGAGCTGCCCGAAAGCAAAGGCCAGGCTGATGTTCGCCAGACCGAGCCCGGTGGACGTATTCAGCGGGGAGAGGAACAGGCCCATGGTCTGGCGCGTGCCCATGGTGAGCGCGAAGATGCCGGC
>JAQGMT010000454.1 GCA_028292185.1 Ramlibacter sp.
CGGGCGTCGCGACCAACAGCGCGATCTCCGCGGTCTTCAGCGAAGACATGGCGCCGGCATCGATCTCGGGCAGCACGTTCACGCTGGCCTGCTCGGCCCCGTGCGTCGCACCCGCGAGCACCGTCACCTACACCGTGGGCAACCGCACCGCCGTGCTGACGCCTGCAACGGGCCTGGCCACCAGCACCACTTACGTGGCGACCATCACCACAGGCGCCACCGACCTGGCCGGCAATGCACTCGCCGGCAACCAAGCCCCGCTGCCCGCAGCCAGCAACTACATCTGGTCGTTCACGACAGCCGCAACGGTAGCCCCTCCGGTTTCCGCCGCCAACATCACCGTGCAGTCCACGAACCCCGCGGCGAATGCAAACAACGTCTGCACCAACGCGACGGTGAACGCGACCTTCAACGTGCCGTCCGGTTTCCGGATGGACCCCAGCACGATCAATTCCTCGGTCTTCACGTTGAGCGGCCCTTCGGCGGTCACCGCATCCGCCGTGGTGCTTGATCCTGCCACCGGCCGCATCGCCACCTTCACGCCGCAAGCAGCGCTGACTGCGGGGAC
Source organism: Ramlibacter sp. (assembly GCA_028292185.1). Classification (GTDB taxonomy): domain Bacteria; phylum Pseudomonadota; class Gammaproteobacteria; order Burkholderiales; family Burkholderiaceae_C; genus Ramlibacter. The sequence goes on from JAQGMT010000454.1 coordinate 569, forward strand.
GGTCTACACCGCGACGATCCGTGGCGGCGCCACGGGCGTCAAGGACCTCGCCGTCCCGGCCAACACCATGGCCGCCAACTCGACCTGGACCTTCACGGCCATCGCTTGCACCGTGCCGCCCGCGCAATCAGCCATCGCGCTGGGCTCCGCCTCGCAGTTCGGAACCTTCGGCGGCACCGCCGGCATCACGAGCCAGGGCTTGAACACCGTGATCAACGGCAACATCGGCACCACCGCCGTGTCCACCGCCGTCACTGGTTTCCATGACGCGGGCCCGGGCTGCACCTACACGGAGACGCCGCTGAATGTCGGCACCGTCAACGGCTTGATCTTCACGGCTGCGCCGCCCCCGACGGTGGGCTGCCCGAGCGAAGGCACGGCAACGACGTTCGCCGCCGCAACGCAGGCACGAGCCGACGCCCAAGCCGCGTACAACGCGCTCGTGGCGATGCCCGGCGGTCCCGATCCGGGCGCCGGCAACCTGGCCAACAAGACTCTGGCCCCAGGCAACTACACCGCCGCCGCCGGCAGCTTCCTGATCCAGGGCGGCAGCCTGACGCTCGACGCCCAAGGCAATGCCAACGCGGTGTGGGTGTTCCAGATGGCCACCTCGCTGACCGTGGGCGGCCCCGGCGCGGCGTTCCCGTCCAGCGTGATCCTGGCCAACGGCGCGCAGGCCAAGAACGTGTTCTGGCAGGTCGGCAGCGCGGCGACGATCAACGCCGGCGGTGGCGGCACGATGGTCGGCACCATCATCAGCCAGTCCGGCGCTGCGATTTCCACGGCAGGCGCCGCGGCGATCACGACCCTCAACGGCCGCGCGCTCTCGCTCAACGCCTCGGTGACCATGGTCAACACCGTCATCAACGTGCCTGCGCCTTGAACCCGGCGCACACACCCAACTCACGGAGAACAACATGAAATTCAACAAGACATCGGTCATGCTCGGTGTGGCGGCACTGGCGGGGCTGGCAGCCCTGCCGGCAGTGGCCCAGGACAAGACCGGCTGGTACCTCGGCGGCAACCTGGGGCGCACCGGCGCCAGCATCGACGACAACCGGATTCGCAGCGGCCTGGCCGGCCAGGGTTTGACCACCCAGTCGATCGACGATCGCGACACCGACCGCGGCTACAAGCTCTACGGGGGCTACCAGTTCCACCCGAATTTCGCGGTGGAAGCGGGCTACTTCGACCTGGGCCGCTTCGGCTACACGGCCAGGACCACCCCGACCGGCACCCTGTCGGGCGACGTTCGCTTCAAGGGCGTGAACCTCGACCTGGTCGGCCTCTGGCCGATCACCGACAAGTTCTCGGCGCTGGCGCGAGTGGGCGTCACGTCCGAGCGTGCGCGCGGCAACTTCAGCGCCTCCGGCGCGGTGGTCCTGCCGTTCGCGGCCACCACCAGCGAACGTGCCACCAACATCAAGTTCGGCGCCGGGGTCATGTATGACTTCACGCCGTCCCTCGGTGTTCGCCTGGAAGCGGAGCGCTATCGCGTGAACGACTCGATTCGCAACAAGGGCCACGTGGACATGGTGTCCGTGGGCTTGGTGTACCGATTCGGCGCGGCATCGCCGGCTCCGCGCGCCGTCGCACCCGCACCCGCACCCGCACCGGTGTACGTCGCCCCCGCGGCGGCGCCCGCACCCGCGCCGGTTTACGTGGCGCCCGCGCCGCCGCCCCCGCCGCCGGTGATGGCCCCGCCCCCGCCTCCGCCCGAGCCGATGCGCGCACCCAAGCCTTATCGGAATTGATCGACAACCGGGCGGCATCGGCTGACGCCCTTGCCGCCTGAACCCTGGGAATCCCCATGAAATCCGAAATCGACATCGGCCGCGACGCGCTCAGCGCCAGCCGGGACAAGTTGTCCAAAGACATCGCCGCAGTGGCCGGCGATGCGACCGCGCTGCTGAAGAACCTGGGCGAACGCAAGCTCGACAGCGCCAAGGACGCGCTGTCCGAAGCCCGTACCGCCGTGACGCAGGAGGCGAAGCAGGCCGCGGACTCCGCGGAGGGCTACGTCCGTGCGCATCCGTGGCAGGCGATCGGCATGGCAGCGGCCGCAGGGATGGTGCTGGGGCTGCTGCTCGGGCGTCGCTGATCGAACGGCACACCTGAGATGAAGCAACAGCATTCTCGGGTGGCTTGAACTTTCATCGCGCGTTTGGCGCGCTGGATCCTTAGGCTCAACTCATTGGACGGACTTGAGCGCCAGGCTCCCGGCAAAACCGGAAGACGGCCGCCATGTCGCCATCGCGCCCGCGCGAGCCGCGTCCACGGCATAGCAGGTGCAGCAGGCTAATTCCAGGCCCGCGTGATCCAGGATGGTGATCACGCCGCGGCTGTACTCGATCAGGTGCTGGTGCTGGAAGGACGAAGCCGCTTCGCTGACACCCACCCGACGCACACCGAGCATCGCCGAGAGGAACTCCTGGGTCACGCGGAATTCGGAAGACCGCAGGCGGTCGCGCGTCATCAACAACCAGCGGGCCAGTCTCGCGTTGACCCGATGAAAGCGGTTGCAGGCCGCCGTCTGGCCAATTTGCGCCATCAGCAAGCCGGCATACTTGTACACCGCCTCCCGCAGTGGAGGATGCTCCTGCAGCGCGTCGCGAAAGGCGATGCGGCTCATGCGCAGTGCGGCGCCTGCGCCTTGCACCAGCGCGCGCACCGGCGACAGCTCAGCGCCCAGCGCCAGCGGAACACCCAGCAGCCCGTCCCGTCCCACCAGCGCAACTTCCAGCGCGGTGCCGTCGTCCACCACCACCAGCAGCGAAATAACGCACGACTGCGGAAAATAAACGTCTTTCATGCGCTCGCCTTCGCAATACAGCAGTTGGCCGAAATCGAGGGTGACCGGGGCCAGCGCCGGCAATAGCTCCTGGTAAAGCCTGCGGGGCAGGCAAGCAAGCACATTGTTGGCGGCGAGCATGGACATCGCCCCATAGTGCGCTAAAAAAGCGCATCTGTATTTCTGTTTGCATAACGGGGGGCCGGCGCGGCTGCGTATGTCCTGTAACGCACATACGGGCACAATGGCACCCATGCCGATTGCAGCCGACCACCATCCGAAGCAGAACCATCTCCTGGCCGCCTTGCCGCGCGATGCATTCGAACGGTTCGCGCCATACCTCGAACTGGTGCCCATGCCGCTCGGCGAGGTGCTGTATGAATCGGGCGGCCAGCTGCACCACGTCTACTTCCCCACCACCTCGATCGTGTCGCTGCTGCATGTGATGCAGAACGGCGCGTCGGCCGAGATCGCGGTGGTCGGCAACGAGGGCCTGCTGGGCGTGGCCCTGTTCATGGGCGGGGAAACCACGACCAGCCGTGCCGTGGTGCAAAGCAAGGGCCACGGCTATCGCCTGGAAGGCCAATTGCTCAAGGACGAATTCAACCGGGCCGGGCCGGTGCTGCGGCTGCTGCTGCGCTATACGCAGGCGCTGCTCACCCAGATGTCGCAGACTGCGGTGTGCAATCGGCATCATTCCGTGCAGCAGCAGCTATGCCGCTGGCTGCTCCTGAGCCTGGACCGCTTGCAAAGCAACACGCTGACGATGACGCAGGAGCTGATTTCGAACATGCTGGGCGTGCGCCGTGAAGGCGTGACCGAGGCTGCACAGCACCTGCAGGCTGCGGGACTGATCAGTTATAGCCGCGGCCGCATCGAAGTACTCGACCGGCCCGCGCTGGAGCGGGTGGTTTGCGAATGCTACGGGGTGGTGAAGCTCGAATCCGATCGGCTGCTCGGCGACCTGCCGCGCCTGAACACCTGAGCGCGTGGCCGGCCGGGGCACCTCCGGCCGAGGTAGCCGGTTATCATCCCCAGCCATGCTCGAACAGCGGATCCAACAGCATTTCATCGACAGCGCCGACCTGAAGTACCAGGCCGCGCAGATCCTGAGCAAACCCATTGCGGCGGCGGTGCAGGCGATGCTGGCCTGCGTTACCAGCGGAGGCAAGGTGCTGGCCTGCGGCAATGGCGGTTCGGCCGCCGACGCCCAGCACTTCTCGGCCGAATTCGTCGGCCGCTTCGAGCGCGAGCGGCCGGAGCTGGGCGCCATCGCGCTCACCACCGACAGCTCGATCCTCACCGCGATCGCCAACGACTACGACTTCGAGCGCATCTTTTCCAAACAGGTGCGCGCGCTGGGCCAAGCCGGCGATGTGCTGCTGGCGCTGTCCACCAGCGGCAATTCGGCCAACGTGCTGGCCGCGATCACCGCTGCGCATGAGCGCGAAATGACGGTGGTGGCGCTGACCGGTCGCGGCGGCGGCAAGATGACGCAGGCGCTGCGCGAGACCGACGTGCACATCTGTGTGCCGCACGACCGCACCGCCCGCATTCAGGAAGTGCATATCCTCGCCTTGCACTGCATCTGCGACGGCGTGGATGCACAACTCCTCGGAGAACAGGAACCCCCGACATGAAATCGAAATCGAATCCCGTTCTGGTCCTGGCCGCTGCCGCGGCGATCGCCGGCAGCCTCTCCGCGTGCGCCCCGCTGATCCTCGGCGGGGCCGCCGTGGGCGCGGTGATGGTGTATGACCGGCGCACTTCGGGCGCGCAGGTGGAAGACGAAGGCATCGAGCTGCGGGGCGCGAGCGCGCTGCGCCAGGCGATCGGCGAGCGCGGCCACTTCAACATCACCAGCTACAACCGGCAGGTACTGCTGACCGGCGAGGTGCCCAACGAGCAGGCCAAGCAGAGCGCGGAGCAGGTGGTCTCGAAGGTGGAAAACGTCAAGGGCATCGTCAACGAACTGGCCGTGATGCCCAACACCTCGCTGGCCCAGCGTTCCAACGACACCTTCATCACCGGCAAGGTCAAGGCTTCGCTGGTGGACGATCGCAGCTTGTACGTGGGCGCATACAAGGTCGTCACCGAGCGCGGCGTGGTTTACCTGATGGGACGCGTCACCCAGCGCGAAGCCGATCGCGCAACGCAGCTCGCGCGCAATGTGGGCGGCGTGCAGCGCGTCGTGCGGATCTTCGAAGTCATCAGCGAAGAGGAGTTGCGCAGGATGGCGCCGCCGTCGATCGGCGGCAGCCGCGTGCCGCTCAACACGCCCGCACCCGTAACGGCACCCGCACCAGCACCGGACACTGCGGCGCCACCCGCGGGCGCGGCGCGCTGAAGCGCGGCGCGGCTACTTCAGCCGCGTGATCAGGCTGGAGGTGTCCCAGCGCCTGCCTCCGCCGGCCTGGACGTCGGCGTAGAACTGGTCCACCAGCGCCGTGACCGGCAGCCGCGCGCCGTTGCGCTTGGCTTCGTCGAGCACCAGGCCCAGGTCCTTGCGCATCCAGTCCACCGCGAAGCCGTGGTTGAACGTGCCTTCGATCATGGT
>JAQGMT010000473.1 GCA_028292185.1 Ramlibacter sp.
AGCACGCAGTTCGTAGCGGCGAGTGCGTCGGCCCGCCAAAGGTGGCGATTGGCAGCACCTGCGCTAGCGGGGCGGAGCCGACTAGCCGGTGAAACAGCCGGCCGGTCGGTGCGAGGCCTTCTCCTGCCACTGGCGGTTGACGTCTGCTCCTGGCCGAAAGCAGACGTGCAGCTTTCCGGTTTTTGAACGGGTAGGTGCTGTCAGCGCCAGATGTAATGGCCCCTGACCAGGCGGCCCTTGCCGGTATTGGCGGGCGCATGGCTGGCGCACATCCGCGCGGATCGCGGGTGTGAATGCGTCGAACGAGTACCAGGCCGAGTGCAATGAACCTGCCCCCGCCCTTCAGAACATCGACTTCATCACTTCGTAAAGCTTGTTCTGCCCTTCGAAACCGATGCCCGGCCGGTCTGAAAGCGTGAGGATGCCGTCGACGACTTTGGAGTCGTCGGCGAAGCCCGCGAAAACCCCGAACACACCGGGGTAGGCCTCGCATCCGCCCAGGCCGAAACCCGCGACGAGCGAAAGAGTCATCAGGTTGCCGCCGTGCGGGAAGATCGATTGGCGCGACCAGCCCATGCGCTGCAACATGTCCAGCGTGCGCGAGAACTGCACGATTCCGTACGACTGCGGAACGTCGATCTGGATGATGTCAGTGCCCGGGCGCAGGCCGCCGAACTGGAGCAGGTTCTTGATGTCCTGCGTGGAGAACAGGTTCTCGGCGGTGCCGATCGCGCCTGGGTAGAAGCTTGTGAGCTGCGCCATCAATGCGAAGTCGGCGGGGTCCGTTGGCTCTTCGAACCAGCGAAGCCCGTACGGGGCAAGCGCCTTCGCATACTCCACGGCGCGCTCGGGCGTGAACCCCGCGTTGGCATCCACCGCCAATTGCTGACCGCCCCCCAGCACCGCGATAGCGGCCTCGATGCGCCCGAGATCGTCGGCCAGCGGTGCGCCGCCGACCTTGATCTTCATCGTGGTGTAGCCCTCTTCGAGGCGCATCCGGATCTCGGCCTCGAGGTCCGCGATGCCCTTTCCAGGCGCGTACCACCCGCCCCCCACATAGCACGGCACCTGTTCGAGTACCCGGCCCGCGCTGTACTTCTTCGCCAGCACGCTGTGCAGCGGTTCATCATGGATCTTTGCCACCGCATCCCAGATCGCGACTTCGATGGTGCCGATGGGAACCGAGCGCTCGCTGTGGCCGCCGGGCTTCTCGCGCATCATCATGCGGGCGAGGATTTTCTCGGGATCGAGGTTGCTACCGTCTTCGGTGAGCAGGCTCTCGGGAGGCGCGGCGAAAATGCGCGGGATCAGGCGATCCCGCATCTGCGCCCCGCAGGCATAGCGGCCTGTCGAGTTGAAGCTGTAGCCGATGACGGGCGCACCGTTGCGGATCACGTCGGTCCGCACGGCGACGACCGAGGTGGTCATTTCGCTGAAGTCGTAAACCGAATTGCGCAGCGATGAATTCAGCGGGACCGCGATCTCGCGGATGTCGACGATTCTCAAGTGGATTCCTCTGCCTCTGTCGGGCGTTCGCCGGTTCAGTCGACGGTGATGTTGGCGCTCCTGATGACATGGGTCATCTTGGGCACTTCGGTGTTCAGAATTTTCGCGAATGCGGCGGCGTCGCCGCCTGTCGGCTCGACGCCCAGGTCGATGAGCCGTTGCTTGATTTCGGGCAACTGGATGGCGTTGTTGAAAGCCGCGGTGAGCTTGTCGGCCACGGCCTGGGGCGTGCTGGCCGGAGCAAGAACGCCCCAGTAGCCCACGACCGACGCTGCCCCCAGGCCCGCTTCACCCAACGCTGGAACATCGGGAAGCGCAGGCGACCTGGTGATCCCGGTGACCGCGATCGGGCGGAGTTTGCCGGCCTTGAGCATCGGCGCGGCAGGACCGATGCTCGAGATGAGGATGGGCACATGACCGGCGATGGCGTCCGTGAGCGCGGGCCCGCCTCCCTTGTAGGAGATGTGAGTCATCTGGATGCCCGCGACCTGCTTGAGCAGTTCGCCCGCAATGTGCGTGGCGGTGCCATTGCCCGACGACGCGTACTGCAGCGCGCCCGGCTTGGCCTTCGCTTGCGCGATCAGCTCCTGGATGTTCTTGGCCGGAAAGGACGGATGCACCACGAGCACCGAAGGCGCGGGCCCGATCAGCGCGATGGGCCGCAGGTCCTTGAGGGTGTCGTACGGCAGCTTCGGCTGCAGCCCCGGATTGGTCATCAGCGCCTGGTCCGACATGAGCAGCGTGTAGCCGTCGGCCGGCGACTTCGCCACCAGGTCGGTTCCGATGATGCTCACGCCGCCACCGCGGTTCTCGACGAAAACCTGCTGTCCCAGCAACCTGGACAGGTTCGGAGCCAGCGTTCGCGCGACCACATCGGTTGCGCCTCCGGGCGGGTACGGGACGACCAAGCGGATCGGCTTGTGCGGAAAGTCCTGCGCCAGCGCCGAGAGCGGCATGGCAGCCAGGCTCGCAATTACGAGCAGCGACGCATGAAGGGCAACGCGCCGCGAGGAAGAACGGGTCAGCAACGAATCAGGCATGGGGATTCCCTGGAAAGGTTTCGAAAAAAGGTCACGTGAAGTCGAAGGTGCATAAGGGCCACGAAGCGGCGAACTCGAGCTCGCGTGCAAGCTCGAGCACGCGCATGTCCTCTCCAAATCCTGCTGCAAGTTGGATGCCGATCGGAAGCCGGGAAGCCCCCATGCCGGCGGGGACGCTGATGGCCGGGATGCCGGCGACGTTGACGAAGGTGGCGAACACTGCCGCACTGCGTGGCCCGGCTTTTTGTCCGTCGATCGACTCGGGGTAGTCCTTGCCCACAGCCCACGGCAACGCAGCGGATGCGGGCGTGAGCAGGATGTCGAACTCCGCGAAGAACGCGTCGCACTCGCGCCTGATCTTCTGCACCATTTCCAGAACCGCTGCGTACTCGCGGGCCGGGACTGCGCCCCCGCGCTGCGCGGCTGCCAGCCCCCCGGGTTGCACGTCTCTGCAGGGGTCTTCTGCGCCTGCGACCACACCTGCCAGGCCAACCGCCGTCAACGTCGACCATATCTTTTCGATTTCGCCCAGGCGAAACGGCAGCGGGCCGACTTCGACGCGGTGACCCAGTGCGGCAAGTCTTGCGGCCGTGGCATCGAGTTGCTCTCGTATCTCCGCATCGACCGGAGAGCCTTCGACGTTCTTGACGCAGCAGATGCGAAGACGTGTCGCCGGTGCTTGGGCCAGTTCGGCTGGGAGCAGGTAGTCGGCGAAAGCGAAAGAACTTCTGTCCCGGATGTCGGGACCGGCCATTGCCTTGAAGAGGGTGTAGGTGTCGCAGACAGTGCGTGCAGCCGCAGCGATGACCTGGAGGTCCGCGGCTAATGCGGGGAAGCCGAAGACGCGGGGGATTCGGCCCGTGGAGGGGCGGAACCCGACCACGCCTGTGTATGACGCGGGGCGGCGGATGGACCCTCCGGCATCGGTTCCCACTGCCAGAGGCCCGATACCTGCCGCGAGTGCGGCGACGGCGCCCCCGCTGGAGCCGCCGGGGGTGAACGCAAGATTCCAGGGATTGCGTGTTGGCCCGTGCAATGCGTTGTCGGTATGAGCCGCCAGCGCGAACTCGGGGGTATTGGTCTTTGCGAACAAGACGGCGCCCGAAGCACGCAGCCGCTCTATCGCAGTGTCGTCCTGCTCGGGCCGGAAGGCGGCGAAGAGGCGGCTTCCCCACCTGGCACCGAATCCCTTGACCCAGATATTGTCCTTCACCGTGACAGGAATGCCGTCCAGGGGGCCGAGCGGGTTGCCCGCGGCATAACGGCGTTCCGAAGCTCGCGCGGCCGCCAGGGCGGCATCCGCATTCAGCTCGACGATCGCATTGAGCGCGGGATTGATGCGCTCGTGGGCCTGCAGAACGTCGGCCAGTACTTGAGTGGCACTGACCTCGCCTTTCGACAACATCTGGGCCAGTTCCGCGGCGGAACGGTTCGCCAAACTGTCTTGGGCAATCTTCGCGGACGTGGTAACCATGCACCTATAGTGAGGGGTCGATCTCGGCAGTCCGATGAGAAGTTCACGCGCGATCTGATCAGAAATTCCTATGAGAAGGTATTCACTACCGCAGCTGGAAGCATTCCTGTGGATCTGCAGGCTCGGAACCTTTCGCGCCGCGGCGGACCACCTGCATGTGACGCAACCGACGATTTCGCTGCGCCTGGCGGAGCTGGAAGCCGCACTCGGCATCAGCCTCTTCGACAAGTCCGGCCGTGGTGTCGTGCTCACCGAGCAGGGCGCCCGTGTGCTCCGTTTCGTGGAGCAGGGAATCGGGCTTCTCGATCACATGGACGAGATGCTCGGCGCGGAAGAGCCTTTCGAAGGCGTGCTTCGTCTGGGTGCCATCGACACGCTGGCGATGACCTGCCTGCTGCAAGTGGTCGGCATGCTGGAGACCTTGTACCCGCGGCTCCGCGTCGAGCTGACCGTGACCAGCAGCAGCAAGCTCGCCCAACTGCTCGACCAGAAGAAGCTCGACATCGCATTCCTCGGTCAACCCCCCGCAGACGAGAACTGCTGGTTCGAGCTGGTGGGTTCGCTGCCCACGGCGTGGATCGGCGAGCGCAGCAAGTTCGCGCCCGGACAGATTGCCACTGCGCAGGGCATTTGCCGCGAGCGCATCCTCGCGCTGCCCCCTCCATCCAGGCTCCGCCAGATCATCGAAGGCTGGTTCGCCAACGAGAAATTGCCGGTCCCCGCGCTGAGCCTGTGCAACGACCTCTCCGTGATCACGCGATTCGTCGTCAAGGGCTGGGCGATCAGCGTGCTGCCTGTGTGCCTGGTCAGGCAGGAGGTTCAGGAAGGGCTGGTCTCCATCTGCACACCAACCGTTCCGCTGGCTGCCCTGCCCTTGTATGTTGCAGGCCAGCCCGCGACGCGAAGCGCCAAGGTGACCCAGGTGGTCGGCCAGCTTAGCGACCTGATCAGTGCCTCGGGCATCTTCTCAGGGACGCCGACGTAGCCGGCGGCTTGCTTCATGGGTCGGAGGACTGCGCCTGGAGGCCGGCACGGCCGCGACAATGAAGACATGGCCCCGCCTCGGTGCCTCCTCCGCCACTTGCACTCCCCGTTCGTACGCCTTCTTCATGTCGGTGCTCCTGGTTGCGCGCACGCGACCTGCGTTCGCTGCAGTGAACTGTCGGCGGCGCTGGCCAGCGGCAAAAGCGGCAAATGCCCAAGGGTCGAAATCCATCCGGCAAAGGTCCGGACACTGGACCGAACGGTCTGCACAAGCGACAGGCTTCGCGCACGAGCTGAGCGGGCCTCGCTTTAGGCAGGCCTTGGACCACTCGGTCGATGTGCGCGACCGGTCCGGCACACGCGCGGACCGGGTGAAGGCATAGGGCGTCGCGAAGCAACGCCGTCGATGTTCCGGCGACGAACAGAACATGGCGCATTCTTCTAGATGGCGGTCGCTGAAGCAGGACCCCGCGAGCAGGTGCCCTAACCGGGAGATCGGCGGGTTTGGCGCCGCCACCCCTTATAGGCTCCGAACCTAAATGGCGCTCGCGGCCACAGCTGAGCGCCAGTGAATCAAACGCAAAACGTACGTTGCGCGTACGTCAAAACAGTTTTATGATTGAGGTTTTCACTTCTAAATCAACGACTTACGTCGGAACTGTTGGCGGAAACGGAGTCCACCAAACGCAAGCACTGGCGCGGGTTTGCAGCCGTCTTGGCAATTTACCCAACCAAGAACCCCCTTAACGGCGTAGTGTCAATCCGTCGTGAATGTCCGCTTCCGTCCCGAAGCAGCCATACGCCGAAGGATTGCGCCAGCGGCTATCGGCCAGGCTCGTCTGGGTCGGCTATGCGATAGTTTCCGGTCCTTGAGTTCCGGCAAATGTCGCCAGCGCCTCGCCGGCCAGTCGGTACCGCACCCAATCGCCCATGGGCACCGCGCCAATCGATCTGTAGAACGCGGTCGCAGGATGGTTCCAGTCGAGTACGCTCCACTCGAAACGGCCGCAGCCCTGTGTCACAGCTGTATGCGCCAGGTGTTGCAGCATCGCCGTACCTGCACCGGCGTTCCGGTGGGCAGGCGAAACGTATAAGTCCTCGAGATAGAGACCTTGCCTGCCCTGCCAGGTGGAGTAGTTGAAGAAGTACACGGCGAATCCGGCATCCTCACCCCCAACGCGGCAGACCAGAGCATGTGCACGGGCCCCTTCTCCAAACAGCGACTTCCGGAGACTCGCCTCCGTGGCGACTACCTCCTGCTCCGCCTTTTCGAATGCCGCCAGTTCCCTAATGAATCGAAGGATGAGCGGAACATCGCCGACGCGGGCTGGGCGAATGTCGATCGGAGTGGGGAAGCCAGACATGCAGAAATTATGCAGAACTCGTCAAGGCGGGTTCTGGCCGAGAGCAGCCATGTTCGTGAGTGCGCCGATGATTGCCGCACGGCAGCATCATCCTGGCCGTGCCAGATGGGACGTCGCTTCGCAATTGCTGCTCTTTGAAAGCCCACGCGGCAGCCTTTCGTCCCATCGCTCCGCGGCACTCGCGGGAACTTCGTGGACGTCGCTCAAGCAGCCCGCCGCGGAAGCCGGCCGAGTGCGCGGCTCTTGGCGTCGATCTCGTCCTGGACATGTGTGATGTGCACCGCCATGAGTTCCTCCGCTTCCGGCGCATCGCGGCTGCATATGGCTTCGACGATCTGGCCGTGCTCGCTCCAGTGCACCTGGAGCTCCGACAACGCAGTGTGCAGCGGGCGCAGTTTGCCCCAATTCGTTTGCGCGCGTGCCTGATAGATCATTTCGAACGCCGCAATCAACAGCGGGTTGCGCGCAGCCGCGGCGATCACCCGGTGTAGCTGATCGTTAAGCTCTTGAGAGCGGCGCACATCGCTGGCGGCGCCGCCCTGCTCCGTCAGTCGTCGCATTAGCTGGAATTCCTTGCCGGTGCCGCGAATGGCGGCAAGCGAGGCGAGCTTCGGTTCGATGTACAGGCGGGCCTCGGTGACCTCCATCGGATTGGACACGTCCACCCACTCGTGCGAGGCCACCGTTCCGGACTTGCCCGCGAACGTTCCCTTGCCGACGTGCCGCCACACTTCCCCTGAGGCCTCCAGCACTGAGAGCGCGTGCCGAAGCGAGCCCCGGCTGATCGAGAGGTCAAGGCATAGCTGGCGCTCCGGCGGCAGCCGGTCGTCCTTTCGCAGGCTGCGCGTGGCGAGATAGTCGCGCAGCAGTTCGACGTGCCTGTTGCGTTTCGCCGGTCCGTAAGCGCTCGCGATTGGTTCACCAATTGATCCCGACATTCCCTGTGCCTCCCTGAAAATCGTTGTGAGCGCCGCCCTCGTCCCCTATGCTTGCGTCCACAAAGGCTGGTGCACCATCACCGCCATTGGTTGCTCCAATCATGCCCGATTGGTCCGAAATTGGTAGATAGGAAATCTATGAAGCTCCTGAGTTTTCAAG
>JAQGMT010000482.1 GCA_028292185.1 Ramlibacter sp.
CCCTCCCGCCGCGGGGGAGGGTTGGGTTGGGGGCTTGCTGCGCCGCTTGACCATCCCACAGTCCGCTCATCCACTCACCGATCAGCGCCACGGTCGCCGCCGCCCGGTCCACCGACGGCGACAGCCGACCTTTGGCGATCACATGCAGCCGGTCGCAGATCTCGAACAGCTCCTCGAGCTCTTCGCTCACCACCAGCACCGCGCAACCGGCGTCGCGCAGTGCGAGTATTTCGCTTCGAATCTGCGCGGCGGCGCCCACGTCGACGCCCCAGGTGGGTTGCGAGACGATCAGCAATTTTGGATTGGCGTCGATCTCGCGCCCGACCAGGAACTTCTGCAGGTTGCCGCCCGAGAGCGAGCGGGCTTCGGCGCGCGGCCCGCTCGCCTTGACGTTGAAGCGGCGGATGATTTCTTCGGCCTGCTGCTTCAACGTCTTGACGTCGATCCAGCCGCTGCTGCCAACTGCCTCGCTGCGCGTGAGCATGAGGTTGTGCGCCAGGTCCAGCGTCGGCACCGCGCCGCGGCCCAGCCGCTCCTCTGGCACGAAGTGCACGCCGAGCGCACGCCGGCGCGCGGGCCCCAGGCGGGCCGCGGGCTTGCCGAAGACCTCGATCGCGCCGGGCTGCGCGCGCACATCCTCGCCCGACAAGGCATGGAGCAACTCCTGCTGCCCGTTGCCGGACACGCCGGCGATGCCCACCACTTCGCCGGCCCGCACGGCCAGCGTGATGCCCTCGAGGTCGAGGCCGAACTGGTCCTCGCGGGGCAGGCGCAGGTCGTTCACCTTCAGCACGATCTCGCCGGGCTTGCGTTCATGGTGCTGCAGCACCGGGGGCTCGGCGCCGATCATCATCCGGCTCAGCGACGCGTTGGTCTCCTGCCGCGGATCGCACACGCCGGTGACCTTGCCGCCACGCAGCACGGTGCAGGCGGTGCACAGCTCGCGGATTTCGTGCAGCTTGTGGCTGATATAGAGGATGCTGCAGCCTTCCGAGGCCAGCTTCTTCAACACCACGAACAGTCTGTCGACCGCTTGCGGTGTCAGCACCGAAGTCGGTTCGTCCAGAATCAGGAGCTTCGGATTGGTGAGCAGGGCCCGGATGATTTCCACTCGCTGCATTTCGCCGACCGACAAGGTGTGCACCGGCCGTAGCGGATCGATGTCCAGCCCGTATTCGGCCGCCTTGGCGGTGATGCTTTGCGTCACGTGCTTGAGCGTCAGGCTCTTGTCCAGCCCGAGCCAGACGTTCTCGGCCACCGTGAGCGTGTCGAACAGGCTGAAGTGCTGGAACACCATGCTGATGCCCAGCGCCCGCGCCTCCTGCGGATTGCGGATGTGAACCGGCTGTCCGTTCCATTCGACGGTGCCTTGATCGGGCTTGACCGAGCCGTAGATGATCTTCATCAGCGTGGATTTGCCGGCGCCGTTCTCCCCCAGCACCGCGTGGGTTTCGCCCGCTTGCACCGCCAGCGACACGCCGTCGTTCGCCACCACGGCCGGATAGCGCTTGGTGATGTGCGCGAGCGCTAATCTGGGTGTGCTCAATGAAGGTCCATTCAAGGTGGGTTCTTGTTACCCGCAGCTCCCGGCCTGGCAAGAAATAATCCATACTGGATCGCATGGAAGCCAAGACCCTCCGATTCGTCCGGCGCGGCCAAATCGTCTCGCTGGACAATGTACCACCCGAGCGAACGCTGCTGGAAGTGCTGCGTGAAGACCTGGGCGGCGCCGGCACCAAAGAGGGCTGCGGCGAAGGCGATTGCGGCGCGTGCACCATCGTGGTGGGCGAAACGGTTCCCGGGCCGCGCGGCAAGGGCGAAGCGATCCGCTATCAGGCAATCAACAGCTGCATCCGGCTGGCGCATTCCGTCGACGGGCTGGCGCTGTGGACGGTGGAAGACCTGGCCGCTGAAGATGGCGACCTGCACCCGGCGCAAGAGGCGATGGTGCAACACCACGGCTCGCAATGCGGCTTCTGCACGCCGGGCTTCGTGATGAGCCTGTTCGGCATGTACCAGAACCACGTGACGCGCGGCGAACCCATCACCCGCGAGCTGGCGCAGGAAGAACTGTCGGGCAACCTGTGCCGCTGCACCGGTTACCGCCCGATCCTCGACGCCGCGCAAGCCATGCGCGAGTTCCCGGCGCGGCGAATCGACGAGCAGCCCCTGATAGCGCAGCTCAAGCGCTTGCGGGACGCCCGCGTGCAGTCGGCGGATGGCCGCTATCTCGCGCCGACGAGCCTGTCCGAGTTGCTGGCCCAGCGTGCGGCGAACCCGGGCGCGCAGATCGTTGCGGGCTGTACCGACGTCGGCCTGTGGGTGACGAAGATGCACATGCAGTTCGATCACGTGCTGGACGTGACGCGGGTGCAGGAGCTGCGCCGCGTCGAGCACTACGAACATCACATTTCCATCGGCGCTGCCGTGAACTTGACGGATGCCTTCGAGGCGCTGGTCGCCGACCGGCCGCAGCTCAAGACCTTCGCCAATCGATTCGCCGGACTGCCGGTGCGCAACGCCGGCACCTTGGGCGGTAACGTCGCCAACGCCTCGCCCATCGGCGACTCGATGCCGCTCTTGATCGCGTTGAATGCCCACGTTATCTTGATGAGCGTGCGCGGGCATCGCGAGATGCGGCTGGAGGATTTCTACACCGGATATCGCAAGACCGTGCTGGCGCCCGACGAAGTGCTGGCGTGGATCAAGGTGCCGCGGCCAGCGCCTTCCCCCTCCCCTTCCGGGGGAGGGCTGGGGTGGGGGCAGGAATTCCTGCGCGCGTACAAGATCAGCAAGCGCTACGACGACGACATCTCCGCCGTTTGCCTGGTAC
>JAQGMT010000484.1 GCA_028292185.1 Ramlibacter sp.
CTTCGCCGGCCTGAGCGTCGGCCTGGCCATGGCCATCGTGCTGGTGTACCTGCTGGTGGTGGTGAACTTCCAGTCGTGGATCGACGCGGCCATCATCATCGCCGCGCTGCCGGCCGCGCTGGCGGGCCTCGCCTGGATGTTGTTCATCACCGGCACCACGCTCAGCGTGCCGGCGCTCACCGGCGCCATCATGACGATGGGTGTCGCCACGGCCAACAGTATTCTGGTGATCGCCTTCGCGCGGCAGCAGCGCGAGGCGGGCTCGACGCCGCTGGCCGCGGCGCTCGAAGCCGGTGAAACCCGCATCCGGCCCGTGCTGATGACGGCACTGGCGATGATCATCGGCATGATTCCGATGGCGCTCGGCCTGGGCGAAGGCGGCGAGCAGAATGCGCCCCTGGGCCGCGCCGTGATCGGCGGGCTGCTGTTCGCCACCGTCTCCACGCTCCTGTTCGTGCCGGTGCTTTACGCGGGCGTGCACGAGCGGCTCGCGCGCCGCGCCGAACGCCGCGCCTTGCTTGCCGCATCCCATTCGCACCCGCTGCCCCAGGAAGGCTGAACGCATGTCCCAAGAGAGTCATTCCCCACCCGCCATGGATGCTGCCGCCGGAGAGGCCGAGTTGCTGCAACGCCGGCAGGTGGCGCGGCGCTCCCGCATCGCCGCGATCGTGGTGGTGCTGCTGCTGGCCGCGGGCGCCGCGCGCACGGTGGTCAGCCGCATGAGCAACGGTCATGCGCTGGAAGCCGGCGCGGCCCAAAGCGCGATCACTTACGTCAAGACCACCCTGGTGAAGCCGGCCGGCACCGGCCAGGCCATGAACCTGCCCGGCACCTTGCAAGGCTTCGTGCAAGCGCCCGTGTCGGCGCGCGCGGGCGGTTACCTGCGCCGCTGGACCAAGGACATCGGCAGCCAGGTGAAGCAGGGCGAATTGCTGGCGGAGATCGAGACGCCGGAGCTTGACCAGCAATTGAGCCAGGCCGTGGCCGCGCGCAACCAGACCGCTTCCAGCCTCGAGCTGGCCAAGAGCACCGTGGACCGCTGGGAGGCGCTGCGCAAGCGCGACGCGGTGTCGCAGCAGGAGCTGGAAGAAAGGCGCAGCGGCTACGCGCAGGCGCGCGCCACCCTGGCCGGCGCCGACGCCAACGTCGAGCGGCTGCGCCAGCTGGAAAACTTCAAGCGTGTCACAGCGCCGTTCTCGGGCGTCATCACGCGCCGCAACGTGGACATCGGCGACCTCATCGACAGCAACAAGCCCTTGTTCACCCTGTCGCAAACCGATCCGCTGCGGGTGTACGTGAACGTGCCGCAGGCTTACGCCCAACTGGTCAAGCCGGGCCAGGCGGCGGTGGTGACTCAGAGCGAGCTGCGCGATCGCACGTTCAACGGCAAGGTGGCCCGCACGGCCGGCTCCATCGACGCCAGCACCCGCACCATGCAAGTTGAAATCACGCTGGGCAATCGCGACGGCGCCTTGCTGCCCGGCGCGTTCGTCAACGTCGAATTGGCGGCGGCGCCGAGCGGCGCGCTCACCATCCCGGCCAATGCCGTGTTGTTCCGCAGCCAGGGCCCGCTGGTGGCGAAGGTGGAGGCGGGCGGCAGCGTGCGCCTGCAGCCCGTGCGCCTGGGCCGCAACTACGGCGACACGATCGAAGTCACTTCGGGCCTGTCCGGCAACGAGTCGCTGGTGCTGAACCCGTCGGATGCGCTCGCCGACGGGGACAAGGTGCAGGTGGTGGCCGACGCGAATCCCACCGGCTCTTCGCCCGCGGCCAAGGCCACACCGTGAAGATGCGTGGGTGGTGGGCGGCTGCGGCCGCGGTGGTGCTGGGCGGCTGCGCGAGCGCGCCGCCTTATGTTCGCCCCGACGTCGAGATGCCGGCGGCGTGGAAACTCGATGCGCCTTGGCAGGAAGCCAAGCCCAGCGACGCCAGCGTGCGCGGCCCGTGGTGGCAGCGCTTCGGCGACGCGCAACTCGACGCGCTGCAGGAGCAGGCGCTGGCCGCCAGCCCGACGCTGGAAGCGGCCGTCGCCCGGCTGGCGCAGGCGCGCGCTTCGGTCGACGTCGCTTCCGCGGGGCTGTTCCCGCAGCTCGGACTTTCGGGCCGCGCCGCGCGCCAGAAAATTTCCGCGGACCGGCCCCTCACCAACTACAACACGCCGAATTTCTCGACGGTGCAGAACGACTACGGGCTGTCGTTCAACGTCGCGTACGAGGCCGATCTTTTCGGCCGCGTGCGCGGCACGGTGAACGCGGCGCAGGCTTCGGCCGAACAGGCCGCCGCGGATTTGCAGAACGTGCGGCTGGTGCTGGCGTCGGACCTGGCCGGGAATTACTTCAACCTGCGCGAGCTGGACATCGAACTGGAGGTCCTGGCGCAGTCCATCGCATTGCAGCGGCGCGCGCTCGACCTCACCACCACCCGCCACGAACTGGGCGCCACCTCGGGCCTCGATGTGGCGCAGCAGCAGGCATTGCTCGACACGACCTTGACGCAAGTGGACTTGCTGCAGCGCCAGCGCGATCAGTTCGAGCATGCGATCGCCGCGTTGGCCGGGCGGCCCGCGCCCTTGTTCACGCTCGCGCCCGAAACGGGGCCGCGCACCCCGCCCGCCGTGCCGCTGGGCCTGCCCGCCGACATCCTGCAGCGCCGCCCCGACGTTGCGTCGGCCGAGCGGGCCATGGCATCGGCCAACGCGCAGATCGGCGTCGCGCGCGCCGCGTACTACCCGAACATCACGCTGGGTCCGTCCCTGGGCGTGGACAGCCGCGGCCTGTCCAGCCTGTTCAGCGCATCCAGCCTGTTGTGGTCCCTGGGCGTTTCCGTGGCGCAGCCGCTGTTCGATTTCGGGCGAACCGATGCCAATGTCGCGTTCACACAGGCGGGTTACCAGCTCACGGTGGCCAACTACCGGCGGGTGGTGCTCACCGCGATGCAAGAGGTCGAGGACGGCATCACCGGCAGCGCGGCGCTCGATCGGGCGCTGGTGCAGGCGCGGCTGGCCGAGCAGAGCGCGGCGCGCGTGCTGCAGCTGGCGAACGACCGCTATGAAGGCGGCGCCACCACCTACCTGGAAGTGATCACCGCGCAGCAGTCGCTCCTGAATGCGCAGCGGCAAGTGGCGCAGCTGGTCGGGCAGCGGCTGCTGGTGGCCGTGCTGCTGGTGAAGGCGCTGGGCGGCGACTGGTAGCAGGGCGCGCGGCGGCGGCGCCGGCCGCACACCGCGCGCGCGGCGCCGGTTAAAGTGCGCCAGCGCCCGCCCGCGCCGGCACTGTCCGGCATGTCGTATCCTCACGCATGCTCGCTCCCCGCTGATCATGCGAATCCTTTTGGTCGAAGACGACGACGTGCTGAGCCAGGCCGTGAGACGCAGCCTGGAGCGGGCGAGCCATCGCGTCGATCTGGCGCGCTCGGTCGAAGAAGCCGACCACTGGTGGCGGGTGCAGGTGTTCGACGCCATCCTGCTCGATCTGAACCTGCCGCTGTCGCGCCATGAGCGCAGCGGCCTGGGCAGCGGGCTCACCGCCTTGCGCGCCGCACGGTCGCGTGGCGACCGCACCCCCGTGCTGGTGCTGACTTCGCGCGATCGCACCGAAGAGCGCATCGCCGGCCTCGACGCCGGCGCCGACGATTACCTGGGCAAGCCGTTCGATCTGGGTGAAGTGGAGGCACGCTTGCGGGCCCTGGTGCGCCGCGCGAGCGGCACCGGGGACAGGGTCGCGGTGGGCGAACTGGTGCTGGACCGGCGCGCCCGCCGCTTCTTCCTCGCGGACGAGGCACTCTCCCTGCCGGCGCGGGAATTCGAGGTGCTCAGCGAACTGATGACGCCGCCGGGCCGCGTGGTGAGCAAGCGCGACCTGTCGCGGCGCCTGTCGGAGGCGGACGGCGTACTGGGGGACAACGCGCTCGAGGCATTCATCTCGCGCTTGCGGCGCAAGCTGGCCGGCACCGGCGCCGCGATCCGCACGCTGCGCGGCCTCGGGTATGTGGTGGAGGAAGATGCCGGCGCGCGCTGAGCACGCCAGCGCCAAGCCGAGCTTGCACCGACGGCTGGGCCGCCACGTGCTGCTGCCGCTCGCGTTGACCTGGAGCCTGGGCAGCGTCGTCGTGCTGACCGTGGGCGGCCACTTCGCGGCGCAGGCGTTCGACCGCGCGCTGCTGGACGACGCGTACGCGCTGGCGGCGCATGTCCACAAGCAGGGTGAGGGGCTGGCGCTGGATCTGACGCCGCAGGAAATGCGCACGCTGCTGTTCAACCAGAACGAGTCGGTTTACTTCGCGGTGATCACGCCCGGCGGCCAACGCATCGCCGGTGAACAAGGGCTGCCGCCGGCGCGCATTCCCGAAGGCGCGTCCTACCAGTTCTCGGAATTGCCGTTCCAGGGCACGCGGGTGCGAAGCGTGACCATGCGCCGGGACGAGCCGGTGCCGTTCACCGTGGTGATGGCGCAGACCACGGCCAGCCGCACCCAGCTGCTGCAGCAGCTGCTGATTTATTCGGGGCTGGTGCAGCTGTGGCTGCTGGTGGTACTGGCGTGGTGGCTCAGGCGCATCATCGAGCGCGATCTGCGCCCGTTGACGGACCTGCAGCATGCGCTGGATGGGCGCAATGCCGGCGAACTCGCGCCGCTGCCGGTCACGCTCACCGAAGACGCCACGACGCGCGACGTGCAGCGCCTCGGGGACGCGGTGAATTCCTTGCTGGGGCGGCTGCAACAGAGCCTGGCGGCGCAACGCGAGTTCGCCGGCAACGTCGCGCACGAGCTGCGCACGCCGCTGGCCGGCATCCGCGCGCAGGCGAGTCTGGCGCTGACGCAGGACGACCCCGCCGTGTGGCGTGCCGAGTTGCAAGGCATCGTGGTCGCGCAGGAACGCGCCAGCCGCCTGGTCGACCAGCTGCTCGCTCTGGCCCGGGCGGGGGAAGCCAGCGCGGGCCTGAAGCTCGAATCCGTGGCCCTCAACGAAGTGGTGCGCGACGTGGTGCTGCGTTTATTGCCCAAGGCCGACGCCCTGGGCGTGGACCTGGGAGCCGAAGGCCTGGACGAACCGGTGCAGGTGCGCGGCGACATTGCGCTGCTGGAAGGCATCCTCACCAACCTCCTGGACAACGCGTTCCGGTATGGCGGCGGCGCGGCGCCGCGGGTGACCGTGAGCTTGCAGCGCGACGACCGGGCGATCACGCTCTCGGTCAGCGACAACGGGCCGGGACTGGCCGATGCGGACGCAGGCCAACTGACGCAGCGCTGGATGCAAGGCGCGCAAGGCCACGAGCTGGGGCAAGGCGCGGGATTGGGCCTGGCGATCGTGCGCCGCTATGCCGATTTGCTGAATGCGCAGTTCACGCTGGAGCCCGGCGCTGGCGGACAGGGCCTGTCCGCCAGATTGCGCTTTCCGCTCTAGGCTTCTGCAATCACCGGCGGCAGCTTGCCGGCCGCCTTGTTCTTGCGGGCCTGCAGGAAGAACGCGATCAGCTGCCAGACGATGAACACCATGATCACGCCGATCAAGGTGCCGCTGATCGGCCGCGTGAAGAACGGGACGAAACTGCCGCGGCTGAGCAGCAGCGCACGGCGGAAGTTTTCTTCCAGCATCGGGCCGAGGATGAAGCCCAGCATCAGTGGCGCGGCATCGAGGTCCAGGCGCAGGAACAGGTAGCCGATGAAGCCGAACGTGGCGGTGATGAAGACGTCGTCCAGGTTGTTGTTGACGCTGTAGGTGCCGATGCAAACGAAGAACAGGATCGACGGAAACAGCACGCTGTACGGGATCTTGAACACCGACAGCCAGTACCGCACCAGGGGCACGTTCAAGGTGATCAGGAACACGTTGCCGACCCACATGCTGGCCACCAGGCCCCAGAACAAGTCGGGATGGCCGGCGATCATGTTCGGGCCGGGCTGGATGCCTTTGATGATGAAGGCGGCCATCATCAGCGCCATCACGGCGTTCTCCGGGATGCCGATGCTCATGAGCGGAATGAAACTGGTGCGGGCAGCCGCTTCGTCGGCCGCCGCTTGACCGGCCACGCCTTCGATGGCGCCGTTGCCGATTTCATGCCGGTATTTGCTGACCTTCTTGTCCAGCGCGTAGGCGGCGAACTGCGCGATCACCGGGCCGCCGCCGGGCAGGATGCCCATGAACGAGCCGATCACGCTGCCGCGCAAGGCGCTGGGGATGATGCGCTTGAACTCCGGCCACGTGGGCATGAGCTTGATGGCGCCGTTGAACGGCGTGCGCTCGTCCTTGTTGTCCAGGTTCTTGGTGATCTCGGCGATGCCGAAGCAGCCCAAGGCGATGCTCACGAGGCCGACGCCGTCGGCCAGGAAGGGCAGGCCGCCGGTGAACCGCTCCATGCCGCTGTTCACGTCGGTGCCGATCTGTCCCAGCAGCACGCCGATCAGGCACATGGCCATGCCATTGAGCAGGCTGCCGGTGGTGACGAAGCTGACGCAGACGAAGCCCACCAGCATCAGCGCGCAGTAGTCGGCGGGCCCGAACAGGAAGGCCACTTCGCCCAGCATCGGCGCGAAGAATGACAGCACCACGATGGCGACGGTGCCGCCAATGAAGCTGGAGACGCCCGCGGTGAACAAGGCCAGGCCGGTTCGACCCTGCAGCGTCATCTGATAGCCGTCGATGCAGGCCACGATGCTGCTGGCGTGCGGGATCTTCATCGTGATCGCGCTCACGCTGTCGCCGTACTGCGCGCCGTAGTAGATGCCGGCCAGCATGATCAGCGCGCCGCCGGTCGGAATCGAATACGTCAGCGGCAGCAAGATGCTGATGGTCGCCAGCGGGCCGAGCCCGGGCAGCAGGCCGACCAGCGTGCCGACGGTGCAGCCGATCGCGCAGAACAACAGGTTCTGCCAGGTGAGCGCGTGCGAGAAACCGAACGCGAGGTTGTGTAGGACTTCCATCATCAGTAGAGGGGCAGGTTAAAGCCAAGAAGTTTTTGGAAGGCGAGGCCGACGGCAATCAGGCCGGCGGCGATCTTGATGTTGCGCACCACGGAATACTTGGCGCTGCCCGCGGTGGAGGCGAAGAACACCATGAAGATGATGCCGGCGATCATGTTCACATATTCGGAGATCACCGCGAAGCCGCACAGCGACCCCAGGATCAACGCGATATTTGTTGCGTTGAAAGTCATGGGCACGCGTTCGACATAGCGCGAACGCACCAAGGTGATCACCCCGATCAGCAGCAGCAGCGAACTGACGATCAGCGGAAACATTCCGGGCCCGGAGCGCGAGAAGTCGCCGCGCGGATAGCGCAGCGCCACCAGGCCGAAGCCCAGCGAGATCGCGATCAGGAACAGGCCCCTGACAAGATTGCGGTCATTCATGGAGTCAAAACAATGTGGGCGGTATGAGGGAGGGTGATTTTGCTGACTCCAAGCTGACCGGAACCCGACTTGAGGATGCGGGGAAGTACGTAGCCGCCTTCACGCAGCCAAAAAAGACAAGGGCCGCCGCCCCTTTCGGAGCGGCGGCCCTGAAGGCCGAAGCTGCGGTTCCTAGCGAACGATCACGGCGCTGCCGGCAGGAGCGACGTAGGCGGGCGCCACGGTCGGGGCCGGCGTCGTGACCACCGCCGGCTGGGTGTAAGCGACCGGGGCCGTCGGGTACACCGTGCAACCGCCCAG
>JAQGMT010000005.1 GCA_028292185.1 Ramlibacter sp.
CCAACACCTTCGCCGCGCCCGCCGAACCGGTGATCTTCGCCAACCTGCTGTGCACCAACCGAAGGCTGGCGGAGCAGGTGCCGATCGGCTCGCGCATGGTGGCCGAAGGCGTCTCCAAGACGGCGACAGTGAAGTGCCTGTACGAGCCGACATCGCAGAGAAATCCGCCCCTGGGCAGCGAAACGCTCTGGCGGCTGGTGTCGCTGCTGACGCTGAACCACCAATCCCTGGTGGACGGCTCGACGGGCAAGGACCAATTGCGCGAGATGCTGATGCTGTTTGCGTCCGACAGCACGCGCGACCAGGAGCAGATTCGCGGCATCAAGGGGCTGCAGGCGCGCAGCGTGACGGGGCGGGTCGGGCGCGACGCGTGGCGCGGCTACTGCCGCGGCACCGAAGTGACCCTCGCGTTCGACGAGGAGGCCTTCGTAGGGGGATCGCAATTGATGATGTCGGCCGTGCTGGCCCGCTTCTTTGCGATGTACACGTCCATCAATTCTTTTGTTCAGCTCGGGGTCAACCGGGGCGATGAAGTATGGAAACAATGGGAACCGATGAGCGGCCGCCAGTTGGTGCTCTAGTCGAAAAGCTGGTTGCCCGGCCACAGGGCTTCAATCTTTTCCAGGCGATCAGCCTGCTCGAGCGCTCGCTGCCCGAACGCGCCGCCGTGGGCACCGGCGACGGGCGCGATGAATCGGTGCGCCTGCGCTCCATCGTGTCGCTGGCGTTCCAGGCCAGCGACGTGGGCAAGGTCAGCGTCGGCGACAAAGCCGGAGAACCGGCGCAACTCTCGACGGCCGTCCTGTCGCTGGCCGGCGCGCACGGCCCCTTGCCCTTGCCGTTCACCGAAATGGTCCTGGAGCGGACCGCCGCCCGCGATCACGCCACAGCCGATTTCCTGGACATCTTCAACCAGCGATTCCTCGCGTTCCTGTACCGCAGCCGCAAGAAGCACCACATGGGCCTGAACTGGGTCTCGGCGCAGTCGTCGGCGCTGGCGGCCTGCCTTGACAGTGTCAGCGCCCTGGGCCTGAAGGCGGGCGTGCGCGCGCCGGGCGGCGAAGTCACCTGGCTGCGGCACGCGGGCCTGCTCGGTGGCGGGCCGCGTTCGATGATGGGGCTGCTGGCCATGCTGTCCGATCGCCTCGGCGTCTGCGCCGACGGGGCCCAGTTCTGCGGTGCATGGCGGCATCTGGAGCGCCGCGATGTGGCGCAGCTTTGCACGCGCGCAGGCCACCGCGGGCCGCGCCTGGGACGCTCTGCCGTGCTTGGAAAACGGGTGTGGGACCAGAGCGCGAGCATCAGGGTGGCGCTGTCCGGCCTGTCGCTGGCGCGGCTGCGCCGCCTGCTGCGCGGCGGCGATGAGCACGAACTGCTCAAGTGGATGATTCGCCGCTACTTGCAGCAGGACGTCGGGGTCGAACTGGTGCTGCACCTGGACAGCCGTGAGCGGCCGTCCTCGGTGCTCACGCAAAAGGAGCCGATGCGCCTGGGCTGGACCTCGTGGATCGTCGGCAATGCCAAGCCCGTCGCAGGCGTGCCGCCGGCGCGATTCAAGCTGGCCGACGACAACGCCGTCACGCGGGCGGACTGAACGATGGACATCGACATCCGCACGCTGCTGGCCAAGCTCAACCCGGAATGCAAACGGTCGATGGAGAAGGCCGCGGAGCTTTGCGTCCAGCAGACCCATTACAGCGTCGACATCGAACACCTGCTGTTCAAGCTGCTCGAGGCCGAAGCGCCGGATGCGACGCTGATCTTCGCGGAGTATGGCGTCAAGCTGGATGTCATCCTGTCCCAGCTGCAGCAGTCGCTCGACGGCTTCAAGCGCGGCAACGGCCGCACGCCGGCGCTGTCGCCGCAGCTCGCGCCGCTGTTCCAGGAGGCGTGGTTGCTCAGCTCGATGGTGCTGGGTGAGCAGCAGATTCGCTCTGGCACTTTGATCCTGGCCCTGCTGGAAGTGGACAGCCTGCGTGGCGCGATGATCGAGTCGGCGCCGGGGCTGCTGCAGATTCCGCGCGAGGTCATGCGCAAGAACCTGCCCGACCTGCTGGCGTCCTCGGCCGAGGACGCGGGCGGCGCGCAGCGCGCTTCGGCTCCAAGTTCGGCGGCGGGCTCTCCAGCCCAGGCTTCGCAGATGCCGCAGATGCCGACCCTGCCGCGGGGCGCCAGCTCGCATCCATCGCTGGACCAGTACACCGTGGATCTCACGGAACTCGCGCGCAACGGGAAGATCGACCCGGTTCGCGGACGTGACGCCGAGATTCGCCAGATCATCGACGTGCTGCTGCGGCGCCGCCAGAACAACCCCATCCTCACCGGCGAGGCCGGTGTCGGCAAGACCGCGGTGGTCGAAGGCTTCGCCCAGCGCGTGGTCAAGGGCGAGGTGCCGCCTGCGCTGCAAAAGGTAGCGGTGCGCTCGCTGGACCTCGCCTTGCTGCAGGCCGGGGCCGGGGTCAAAGGCGAATTCGAGAACCGCCTGAAGTCCGTGATCGCCGAGGTCAAGGCTTCGCTGGTGCCGATCGTGCTGTTCATCGACGAAGCGCACCAACTGATCGGCGCGGGGGGCGCCGAAGGGCAGGGCGATGCCGCCAACCTGCTCAAGCCGGCGCTGGCCCGCGGAGAGCTGCGCACCATCGCCGCCACGACCTGGGCCGAATACAAGAAGCACGTCGAGAAAGATCCCGCGCTGGCACGCCGTTTCCAGGTGGTGAAGGTGGACGAACCGTCCGAAGAAGTCGCCATCGAGATGCTGCGCGGGATGGTCAAGACGCTGGAGCAACACCATGGCGTCGAGATCATCGATGAAGCCGTGCGCGACGCGGTGAAGCTGTCGCACCGCTACATCTCCGGTCGACAACTGCCCGACAAGGCCATCAGCGTGCTCGACACCGCCTGCGCGCGCGTGGCGGTCGGCCAGAATGGAGTGCCGCCGGAAGTGGAAGCGGTCGGCCGCGAGATCGCCACCGCCGAGAGCCAGCTGCGCATCCTGCGTCACGAGGCGGCGACCGGCCGGGAGCACGCCAAGGAAATCGTGGCATTGACCGCGCAGCTGGAGCAGCTGCGCGAGCGCGGCCGCCAGCTGACCAGCGACCTGGCAAGCGAAAAGAACGCGGTGGCGGAAATCGTGGCGCTGCGCAAGCGCATCGCCGACGGGCTGGCCGAAGACGGCACCAGCTCGCTGGGCGAGGACGGCGAATGGATGTCCGCTTCGCTGATCCGGCTGGAGAAGGGCCTGGAAGCGATCCAGAGCGACGAGCCGCTGATTCCCGTGTGCGTCGACTCCGGCGTGGTCGCCTCGGTGATCTCGAGCTGGACCGGCATCCCGGTGGGCAAGATGCTGGCCGACGAACTGCAGACGGTGCTGAACCTCAAGGAGCGGCTCGCCGAGCGCGTGATCGGCCAGGACCAGGCGCTCGACGCCATTGCAAGGCGCGTGCGCACCTCGCGTGCCGACCTGGATGACCCCGGCAAGCCGGTCGGCGTGTTCCTGCTGATCGGTCCGAGCGGCGTTGGCAAGACCGAAACGGCCTTTGCGTTGGCGGACATGATGTACGGCGGCGACCGCAACATGGTCACCGTGAACATGTCGGAATACCAGGAGGCGCATACGGTGTCGTCCCTGAAAGGCGCGCCGCCCGGCTATGTGGGTTACGGACGCGGCGGTGTGCTGACCGAAGCGGTGCGCCGCCGCCCCTATTGCGTGGTGCTGCTGGATGAAATGGAAAAGGCGCACCCCGACGTTCTCGAGCTGTTCTTCCAGGTCTTCGACAAAGGGGTGATGGAAGACGGGGAGGGCGTGCAGATCGACTTCAAGAACACGCTGATCCTGCTGACTTCCAACGCCGCGCAGGATGTGATCACCGATGCGTGCGCGGGCGGGCGCACGCCGAGCGCCGAAGCGCTGATCGAGCGCTTGCGGCCGGTTCTGACCAAGCAGTTCTCCCCCGCGTTCCTGGGGCGGCTGGCGCTGGTGCCCTACTACCCGCTGGGCGACGCGCAGATCGCCGCCATCGTCGAACTGAAGTTGAAGAAACTCGCGCAGCGGTTCTCGCGCAACCACAAGGTCGGCTTCGTTTGGGACGAGGAGGTCGCGCAGGCCATTGCGGCGCGCTGCACCGAGGTGGACAGCGGCGCCCGCAACGTGGACCACATCCTGTCCAACGCCGTGCTGCCCGAGCTGTCGCGCCTGGTGCTGGAGCATCTTTCGATGTCGGCCGAATTCGGCGATGTGCACATGGTGCTGGATGCCCAGGAGAACTTCGCGTTCCACTTCCGTCCGCCCAACGCGCCGGGACATCCATGAGAACCGGCTTCAAGCAGACCAACGCATCGCTGTCGGTCACGACGCCCTTTGGCGCCGACGAATTGCTGCTCGACACTTTCCAGGGGACCGAGTCGCTGTCGCAGCCGTTCCGTTTCCTGCTGTCGATGCGCTCATCGAGCACCACGCTGGACCCGGCGACCATCGTCGGCGCCGCCGTCACCGTGAAGCTGGCGCCGGCAGGCGGCACCGCCCGATACTTCAACGGCATCGTCTCGCGCTTCCTGCACGCCGGCAACGATGGCGCCTTCGCGCTGTATTCGGCCGAACTGGTCCCCAGCCTCTGGGTGCTCACGCTCAGCCGGGACCGCAAGATCTACCAGAACAAGACGGCGGCCGAGATCATCAAGGCCGTGCTCGGTGAGTTTGCCGTGACCTTCGATGCCAAACTCTCCGGCACCTATGCCGCCCGCGAGTACTGCGTGCAGTACGACGAAACCCCGCTGGACTTCATTTCGCGGCTGATGGAGGAGGAGGGGATCTTCTACTTCTTCAATTTCACCGACGGCGGGCACACGATGGTGCTCGGGGACAGCACCTCGGCCCACGTCGACGGCACCGGCGCGGCGACGCTTCGTTATTACCCCGTCCAGGGCGGACGCCGCTTGATCGACGACGTGACGCAGCTGGAGTACGACAGCCGCCTGGTGGTGCAGAAGTTCACGCGCGGCGATTTCAATTACCTCACGCCCAGCACCCCGCTGCTGGCGGAATCGGCGGGCGCCGGCGGCAAGGGCACGCAGTTCGACTACCCCGGCAAGCACGACGTGGTGGCGGACGGCACGCAACGCGCCAAGGTGCGCATGCAGGCCAGCCAGGTGGACGGCGCCGTGTGCCGGGGCGCGAGCCACTGCTACCTGATGTCCGCCGGCAAGAAGTTCACCTTGTCGGCCCATCCGCGCGCGGCGCTGAACACCTCCCTGGTGCTGCGCTCCGTCACGCACACCGCCAGCCACCAGCAGTACACGAATTCTTTCGAGGCGTTCGCGGCCACCGTGCCATTCCGCCCGCCGCGCGTTGCGCCGCTGCCGCGCGTGGCCGGCAGCCAGACGGCGCTGGTGGTGGGGCCCAGCGGCGAAGAGATCTGGACCGACAAGCATGGGCGCATCAAGGTGCAATTCCACTGGGACCGGGTCGGTGTCAAGGACGAGAACAGCTCCTGCTGGGTGCGGGTGTCGCAGCTGTGGGCCGGCCTGAGCTGGGGCGCGCTGTTCCTGCCGCGCATCGGCCAGGAAGTGGTGGTCAGCTACGTCGACGGCGACCCCGACCGTCCGCTGGTCACCGGCTGCGTCTACAACGGCGAGAACACCACCCCGGTGACCTTGCCGGGGATGCAGACGCAGGCCACCATCAAGTCACGCTCGTCCAAGCAAGGCAGCGCCGGCAACGAGATGAGGATGGAGGACAAGAAGGACGCCGAGGAGTTCTATTTCCACGCCCAGAAAGACATGAAGGTCGAGATCGAGAACGACCTGAGCACCACCTTGGTCGCGGGCGCGGAAACGCACACCGTGAAAAAGGGCGACCGCACCGTCGACGTGCAGACCGGCAAGGAAACGCACAACGTCAAGGGCACGCGCGAGCTCACGATCACCGGCAAGGAGACGCATACCAACAAGGCGGATTTCGAGCAGGACGTCACGGGCAACTACAAGTTGAAGGTGAGTGGGAACCTGGTCATCGACGTGACCGGATCCGTGTCGATCAAGTCCGGCACCACCTTCACCATCGAGGCCGGCACTTCACTGAGCAGCAAGGCGGGGACCAGCCTCGCCAACGAAGCGGGCACCTCGTTGACCAACAAGGCGGCCATGAATCTGACCAACGAGGCGGGCGCCGGGCTGAAGAACAAGGCCGGCACCACCCTCGACAGCGAAGGGGCGATGGTCACGAGCAAAGCCTCGGCCATGCAGACCGTGGATGGCGGCGGGATGCTCACGCTCAAGGGCGGCCTGGTCAAGATCAACTGACATGGACAAGTCTCAATTGCCTTCCCTGCCCGCGGCCGCAGCCGCTCGCGGCGCACTGGTGCAGCGCGAGCAGCTCGGCGACACCGGCGCGCTGACCAACCGCGCGACCCTGCTCGATGGCGTGCTGCACGGCGAAATGAGCGCGTATGGGCCCGGGGAAGCCAAGCTGATGCAGGCCCGTTACGACACCGGCGCCCTGGACGGCGTACTGCGGATTTACGACGAGGAAGGCGCGCTGGCCCAGGAGGCCACCTACGTGAAAGGCGTGCGGCAGGGGTCCACGCGCTTGTACCTGCAGGGCAGGCTGCTGGCGGTGCAGCAATTTGCCGCGGGGGTGCTTCATGGCGAGGCGATCTCGTACGCCGAATCCGGCGACGTCGCCAGCAAGCAGAAGTATTTTCACGGTCGCCTCGAAGGTGAATCGGTGTTCCTCAGTGAGGGAGTCGCGGTGCGCCGGGCGCTCTTCCACAAGGGGAAGCTGGAAGGGCAAACGACCACCTACGACCGCGACGGCGTCCTGGTCCAGCGCGAGATCTACAAGGACAACCTGCTGGAAGGTCCGCTGATCCGCTATTGGCCCGATGGCCAGGTGATGGAACGCATCCTCTATCGCGCCGGCAAGCCGGTGGAAAGGCCGCGCCGTTTCGACAGCAAGGGCGTGGAGCTGCGCGACCAGGCCAAGGCCACGCTGATGCAGCGCCTCGAATCGCTGGTGAGGGGCTGAGATGGGCATCCAGGTTTGTGCGGGCGCCAACCTCCAGTGCAGCTTCGGCGTGGCACCCAGCCCGCTGGCCGTGCTGCCGGTCAACCGGGTGATGACCGGTGCGCCGGCCGCCAACATCATGGATCACATTCCGCTGGTCAACGTGATGCCGTTCGGCATGTGCAATTCGCCGGCGAACCCGATGGTGGCAGCCGCCACGGCGGCGGCGCTGGGCGTGCTGACGCCCATGCCTTGCATTCCCGTCACCGCGGCGCCCTGGATGCCCGGGGCGCCGACCGTGATGCTGGGCAACATGCCCGCCTTGAACAGCGATTCGAAGCTGATGTGCAACTGGGGCGGCGTGATCCAGGTGGTCGTGCCCGGGCAGTTCACCGTGATGGTTCCCTGACAAGAAAGCCGCGCTCATGCAATACACCCTGTCGCTCACGACCCGAATGATGGCCCTGGTGGCCTTCTGCCTCGCCACGCTGGCGGTGCTGCTGTTCGTGGCGGGCATCGAGATCGGCAGACGAATGGCCACCCCCGCAGAGCCGCCGGCACTCGCCGCCGGCGTGCCTGCATTGCCTTCCATACCGTCACCCGCCCGTGAGGTTGCCCCCGCAGCATCCGGCGCCAAACCATGAATGAACAGTCGACCATGGCAATAACGATGAATCAACCCGGCCTCGCGAGCGCCCTCGGAAACTGCGCCAGGACGGCTGTGCTTTTGTGCGCGTGGGCGTGCAGCGCGCTCGCACCGGCCACCTGGGCGGCCGGTGCCGCCCCGGCCGCTACCGCGCCCGCAGCAGCTTCGTCGGCCCCGGCCGACAAAGGCGCACTCGCAAAGGTCCCAGGAGGGTTGGTCACGGTGTCGGACGGCCGCCAACTGGCCCCCGAGATCGCGCGCATCTTCACTCGCGGCGAGCTCGTCGTCGCCATGCTCGGTGTCGACACCCCACCGTTCTTCTACAAAAAGGGAGACCAACTGGTCGGCCTCGAAGTGGACCTGGCGAAGGCGATCGCGCGCGAACTCAAGGTGACGGTGCGGTTCGATCGCAGCGCCAAGACATTCAACGAAGTGGTCGACATGGTGGCCCGGCAGGAAGCCGACCTGGGCATCAGCAAGCTGTCGCGCACCCTTGCGCGCGCGCAAAAAATCAGTTTCACCGATCCTTACCTGCGCCTGAACCACGCGTTCATCCTCAACCGCGTCAAGTTCGCCGAATACGCGAAAGGGCGGCCGGTGACCACCGCGATCCGCGATTACAAGGGCACGCTGGGCGTCATCTCCAACTCCTCGTTCGCCGACTATGCCTCGCGCTATTTTCCGCAGGCCGAGGTGCGTTCGTACCAGAGCTGGGGCGAGTTGCTCAAGGCCGTCGACAAGGGCGAGGTGATCGCTGCGTACCGCGACGAGTTCGAGGTCAAGAGCGTGCTGAAGACCGATCCGAAGGCCTCCCTGACCCTGCGCACCGTCACCTTCAAGGACCTCGAAGACACCTTGGGCATCGCGGTGGGCATCCAGGACCCGGTCCTGCTGGCCTTCGTCGACCAGTTTCTTTCGCAGAGCGCGGAGAAGCTGACCATCGATACCGTCTTGCAGGCCGTCGAACACTAAACCGAGAGATCGAGAATGAATTACCAGAAGCTGTACTCGTTCGCGTTGAACCCATGGGTGGTGATCGCCAGTCTCGCGGGCGGATTCGCCATGGGCATGTACCTGCCTGAGATGGGCAAGGCCCTCGGCTTTGTCGGCGAAATCTACGTGGACCTGCTCAAGATGATTGCCTTGCCTTTCATGGTCTCGGCGGTGATCTTCAGCCTGCAGCGGCTGTTCCGCGACCACGACTCGGGCGGGCTGGTCGTGCGCATCGGGCTGGTGTTCGCCGGGTTCTCCATCGTCGTCGCCCTGCTGGGCACGCTGACCCTGCTGGCCACTCGGCCCGGGGAGAACCTGTCGGCGCAGACCATGCAGACCTTCGGCAAGATCGTCGGCGACGACATGAGCTCCAGCGACACGGCGATGAACCTCCAGGGCGTCGACGAGCCGGTCAAGGTCGTCGGTCTGTCCGATGTGCTGCTGGGTTTGGTGCCGTCCAACATCTTCGCGGCGCTGGCCAGCGGCGACACGCTCAAGGCACTGGTGTTCGCCTTGCTGTTCGGGTTCGCGGTGGGCCAGGTGCCTACGCGAGTGGCGGACGGCCTGACCCAGTCGCTCGAGACCATCTACAACTCCTGCCAGGTGCTGATGCGCTGGCTCAACTATCCGCTGCCGATCATCCTGTTTTGCATGAGCGCCGCGCAAATGGCCAAGACCGGCATCGGGCCGCTGCAGGCAATGGCGCAATTCGTGCTGGCCTTCCTGATCGCCTCGCTGCTGGCACTGGCGCTGGCGACGATCGTGATCTGGAAGCGCTCAAACGCGACCCTGGGGCAGACGCTGAACGCGCTGCGCGCACCTTTCGCGTTGGCGCTGGCCACGCGCAGCAGCGCCACCTGCATGCCCAGCATGATCGAGAGCCTCGCCGACCAGCTCGGATTCGCCCGTTCGCGGGTCGAGTTGATGGTGCCGCTGAGCGTCTCGCTGCTGCGCGTGGGACCTGTCATCTACTACGTCGCCGCCACGATGTTCATTGCGCAGCTGTACGGAAAGGCGCTCGGGCCGGCCGACCTGGCCATCGTGATGTCGGCCTCGATCCTGGCCGGCTTCGCGTCGGCGGGCATGACCGGCTTGCTCACGGTGTCGCTGGTGGGCTTGACCTGCCGCTACCTGGGCCTGCCCTTCGAGGCCGTGTTCATCCTGTTCCTCGCCGTGGACCCCATCTGCGACATGCTGCGCACGCTGGTGCTGGTGATCGGCAACAACGCGGCGGTCTCGCTGATCTGTCCGCGGCCGCTGAAGATATAGGAAGGAAAGGCGTGTCACGCATCGGCGTTCTGGGCGGCATGGGGCCATCGGCCACCGTGGATTTCATGGACAAGCTGGTCCAGTTGACGCCGGCCGCGCGCGACCAGGAGCACCTGCCCGTGATCGTGGCCTCGCTGCCGCAAGTCCACGACCGCTCCCGCGCCATCATGGGGCAGGGCCGCGACCCCTTGCCGCAACTGCTGGCCGGCATCAGATTGCTCAATGAAATCCATGTCGGGGTGATAGCGATTCCCTGCAACTCCTCGCATCACTGGTATGAGGAGATGAGCCGCAGCAGCCAGGTCCCGATCCTGCACATCGCCCAGTGCTGCGTGGACGCCATTGCCGCAGGTGCGCAAGACAAGGTCGCCGTGTTCGCCACGCGGGGGGCGCTGGCCTCGGGCTTTTACCAGCGCGAACTTTCCCGCCGGGGCATCGACCACTTCCTGCCCGGCGAGTCGGACGGCCAGCAGCATGTCGACAACTGCATCCAGGCCGTCAAGGCGGGCGACGTCGAGGCCGGCGGACAGCATCTGGAGCAAGCCTGCCGCAACGCTGCCGAAAGCGGCGCACGCGCGGTCATCATGGGCTGCACCGAAATTCCCATCGCGGCGCGGCAAGCGGACGTCCACGGCCTGGCGCTGATCGACAGCTCGCTCGAGCTGGCGCGTGCCAGCGTCGCCTTTGCCCTCGAGCGCGGGTGGAACAGGCAGCAATGGGATTGCTGAAACGCCTGTCCAGCAGTTCGCTGGCTCTCTTGCTGTGCCTGGTCGTCGGCGGCCTGGTTGGCTGGTTCGCGCCGGCGACGGGCGAACCGCTGTTCGTCCTGGGCAACGTCTATCTCACCTTGATCAACATGGCGGCGCTGCCGCTGTTGGTGGTGGCGACCTTTTTCGGGTTGCGCCAGACGCTCGCGCTGCCGCAACCCGGCCGGCGCACCATGTTCATCGTGGGCCTCTCGGCCGCGCTGGTGCTGGCTTGCGCCGTTGCAGGCGCGCTGCTCGGTATCGCGAGCGGGCCCGGCAAGAACATCAACCAGGCCGATCTTCAATACCTTGGCACGCTGATCCAGAAGTCCGGTGGCGAGGCAGCCGACGCGCGCGTCACCTTGCGGCCTTCGGCGCAGACGGCCACTGCGACCCAAGGCAGCTCCTTTCCCAACCTGGTTCCGGACAATTTCTTCCACGCCCTGGTCGCGGGCCAGCCGCTCGGCATCCTGGTCTGCGCCATCTTGTTCGGCCTGGCGTTCGCCAGCCTTTTGCACAACGGCACGGGCCCGCTGGTCGGCATCTTCGAGGCCATCTATCGCTCGCTCGAAACGA
>JAQGMT010000011.1 GCA_028292185.1 Ramlibacter sp.
GCTGCGCGACAAGCCCGACCTCGGCTCCTTCAGCGCGGCTGCGCTCGATGCCTGCTTGCGGCAGGTGATGGGCAATGCCAGCGAGATCGCCGCGGGCAGCCGGGCCGAAGGCCATGTCCACCAGCTGCGCGTCGGCTTGCGCCGCTTGCGCACTGCGCTGCGCGCGCTGCCCGATCTCGAAGATATCTCCCGGCGCATCGAACCGGCGCTGGTGGAAGTGTTTCGCCTGTTGGGCGAATTGCGCGACCGCAGCTACGTGCTGCACAAGATCCAGCCGCTGGTCGAAGCCGCGGGCGGCGCGCCGCTGCGCGTCGCGCCGGGTTTTCACGAAGGCATCGATCCGGGCGAACGGGTGCGGTCGGCGCGGTTCCAGGATGCCGTCCTGGAGCTGCTGGCGCGCGCCGACAGCCTGCGCCAGGCCGGCGGACCGCCTGCCCGCAAGCTGCTTCGCCGCCGGATCGGCAAGCTGCACGAGCAGGTCTTGCGCGATGGCCGGCGCTTCACCCGGTTGCCGCCCGAGCGCCAGCACCGGGTGCGCAAACGGCTCAAGCGGCTGCGCTACCTGAGCGAATTCGCGCAGGGCGTCTTCGGCAAGAAGACCGAGGATTACCTGGAGGCGATCAAACCCATGCAGGACGTGCTGGGCCAATACAACGACGAGATCATGGCGCAGCACATGTACCAGGAACTCGTCGGCGGCGAGCCGGGCGCGCGCTTCGGCGTCGAGTGGCTGCGGGCCCGGCAAAAAAGCGAGGCCAAGGCCTGCCGCAAAGCGCTGGCGAAACTGAAGTCGGTGCGCCCGTTCTGGGAGAAGTGACGGAGTTCGCGCTCCTGATCAGGGCACCTTCAGCGAAGCGATCGTGGGGTCGTCGTCGGGGTACCGCAGATCGAGTCCCTGCAACGATTCGCGCAGCGCCAGCGCGATCATCAGGTTGCGATGGGTCTTGGAATCGGCAGGCACGATGGTCCAGGGCGCCCAAGGCGTGGCCGTCGCTGCGATCATCTTCTCGTAAGCATGCTGGTAAGCATCCCACTGCTTGCGCACTTCCAGGTCACCGCGCTGGAATTTGTAGCGTTTGGCCGGATTGTCCACCCGCTCCTGCAGGCGCTTGCGCTGCTCGTCGCTGGAGATGTGCAGCATGAACTTGAGCACCACCGTGCCGGTTTCGGCCAGCATGCGTTCGAAGTCGTTGATCTGCGCATAGCGGCGCTGCGTTTGCGCGGCGTCGATGGCGCCGCTGACGACCGGCACCAGCACGTCCTCGTAGTGGCTGCGGTTGAACACCACGATCTCGCCCGCGGCGGGCACTTGCTGGTGGATGCGCCAGAGGTAATCGTGGGCGCGCTCGGCCTCGTTGGGCGCGCGCCATCCGACGGTGCGCACCCCCAGCGGGCTCATGCGGCCGAACACCCTTCGCAGGGTGCCGTCCTTGCCGCTCGCATCCAGCCCCTGGAGCACCACCAGCAGCTTGTGGCGGCGATCGGCAAAAAAGAGGTTCTGCAGCGCATCCAGTTCCTGCGCGAGGTCGTCGACACGTTCGCGGTCCTTGGACTTGTCGCCGCTGGAGAACGGCTTGTGCCCCGGATCTATCGCCGCGAGGGAAAACGCCTTGTCGGCGGCGCACAGTCGCAAGCGCAGCCATGCCTTTTGTTCAGCCTTCTTCATCCATCGCAGTGTGAACTCATTTGCGCCATGCCTGCTGACCTTCGCGGATCAGTTGCAGCGCGCGCTCGCGACCGCTTCGCCCCAGGATGGTGAATTTCACGCCCCGCTGCGCGTTGTACGACTCGAAGAAGCTCTCGATGCCGCGCACGATCGACTCCGGCACGTCCTCCAGCGCGTTCCAATCACAATACGTGTCACTGGCGCGAGCCACCGCCAGGATGCGGTCGTTGCGTATCGCCTCCTTGCCTTGCGGCTGCTGCGTGGCTTCGATGACACCGATGAGGCGCGCGGCAACGATGGCCCCCACCGGCGTGGGCTCGTCGGCGAACACCAGCACGTCCAGTGGATCTCCGTCCTGGCCTTGCGTTCCCGGCACAAAGCCGAAGTCCAGGGGAAAGGCGCTGCCGGCGGGGATCACATGATGCAGCGCGAACGCACGCAAGGACGGCTCGTACTTCAGTTTGCTGCGACGGCCCTTCGTGGCTTCCACCACGACCCGCACGCTCCCAGCGTCGTCGAATGGCTCCAACTGGTCGAGGTTCGCGTTCATAACCCAGCATGGTGAAATCTTCGGCCGCCGTCTGTCGGCCGCCGGCGCACGCTGCCGTCAGGCAAAATGATTCCAGCGCGGTCGGCTGTGCTTGACGAACTATTGCGTTGAAACAAAACTGACGCATGGCTCCAAAAGTCCAATCGCATCAGACCAGGCCGGTCAAGGACGAACTCCAGGAACTGCACGAAATCGCCAAACGGCAGCATGGGCCAAATGCCAGGTCGACGCGGCGCCTCCGCGAAGCGCTCGGCGCTGAGATCGGCCCGCAGAAAAGCCCGGAAACGGCTGCTTCGATTGGCCGTCCATGGCGCGGCGGTCATGTAGCTGTCAAGTGAGCGGCATGTAATAGCGTGCGGCAACGTGATGTCCGCGGGACGCGCCGTGGCTCGCCTGACAGGGAGCTATGGTCATTAGCGATGGAGAAACCCATGAACGACAACGAATTCACCCGCCGCATGGAGATCGAGGTGCTCGACTCCTGGGACGAGGAACTCGAGCTCGAGCTGGAGGACCGCCCCTTCGACGCGGAGGGCCGCGAAATTCCATTGTCCGAGTCGGACAAGATCGACCGGCACCGCTACTTCCGGGAATTGCTGCGGCTGCAGGGCGAATTGGTCAAGCTGCAGGACTGGGTGGTCGCGAGCGGCCACAAGATCGTCATCCTGTTCGAGGGCCGCGACGCAGCAGGCAAGGGCGGCGTCATCAAGCGCATCACGCAGCGGCTGAACCCGCGCGTTTGCCGCGTCGCGGCCTTGCCCGCGCCCAACGACCGCGAGCGCACCCAGTGGTATTTCCAGCGCTACGTCGCGCACCTGCCCGCCGCGGGCGAGATGGTGCTGTTCGACCGCAGCTGGTACAACCGCGCCGGCGTCGAGCGCGTCATGGGATTTTGCAGCGACGACCAGCTGGAGGAATTCTTCCGGTCCGTGCCGGAATTCGAGCGCATGCTCGCGCGCTCGGGCATCCAGCTGGTCAAGTACTGGTTCTCGATTTCCGACGAGGAGCAGCACCTGCGCTTCATGTCGCGCATCCGGGATCCCCTGAAGCAATGGAAGCTCAGCCCCATGGACCTGGAGTCGCGGCGGCGCTGGGAGGCGTACACCAAGGCCAAGGAAGCGATGCTGGAACGCACGCACATTCCGCAAGCGCGGTGGTGGGTGGTGCACGGCGACGACAAGAAGGCCGCGCGCTTGAACTGCATCGAGCACCTGCTCTCGCTGGTGCCTTACGCGGAAATACCGCATCCCGAGGTTCAGCTGCCCGAGCGAGTGCGGCACCAGGACTACTCGCGCGGCCCCGTTGCGCCGTCCATGATCGTTCCACAGAAATACTGAGCGACCCGGCGCTTCGGCCGGGCCATGGATACTGCAATTCGCGTGAGCGGGCTCGACAAGACTACGTGGTGCGCGGGAGCTGGTGCCGGGGCCAGCGGGCCTATTGAGATGGGCGCGGCGTTGAAGGCCACTCATCCCGATCCGCAAGTCAGCTGCCCGGTGGGCGAGCGGCGAACCGCTGTTCGACGACTTGCTGGGCCGGTTGATCGTCTTGTCGTGCGTCTTCAGGCCGTGGAAGAACCATAGTCGGCGGTGCCCTCCGCGCCCTCGAGCGCGCGTCCTACGTCGACAGCAGATTCGGCGACTTGGTGCCGGGCGTCTCAACCACGATGCTGGGGGACCCCAACGACCAGGAGACTCGCCATGGCGACACCCCAGAATCCCACCGGCAGCGCGGACTCGCAAGAACCGCTCGACGGCCAGCCTGTGCCCATGCCCGACGAGGACGGGCCGCACGACGTGCCCGACGCCACCGTGATCGAAAAGACCTTGCCGACGGGGCCCGTGTCCGACATTGGCGGCGCCGGCTCTTCGCCGTCGCGCGACAAGCCTCAGGCGTAGCAGCACTGCATGTGGGCGATGCAGGCGCAACGCCGCAGCGCGCGTTGCACATCTCCTACGCGGCTTTTGTTCCCAGGCCGACAGCACGCAGCCTGCGCGCCTCCTAGATTGGGGTATCGAATCACCCAACAGGAACTGCCATGAAAACCCAACTTCTCGTCCTCGCCCTCTCAGCTGCACTTATGACGGTCGCAGCCCCGGCCAATGCCAAGGGCTGTGTCAAGGGCGCGGCCGTCGGCGGTGTGGCCGGCCACGTGGCGGGCCATCATGGATTGCTGGGCGCGGCCGCCGGCTGCGCGATCGGCAAGCATCGCGCCAACAAGCAGGACAAGGCAGCGGCGCAGCAGAACGCCAACACCACCAACAGCAGCAACACCACGCAGCCGGTGAAGCGGACCCAGGGCTAAGCCGCCGACCCGGCTACAGCCACTCGCCGCTGTGCGGCATCTGGATCTCGGTGGCCGGGTCGCCCTCGCTCACCAACGCGCCCATGGCGACGCTCAGCAGCGAGATGAAGATGGCGGCGAAGAACGCCGTCCAGAAGCCCGACACCTTGAAGCCCTTCACGATCCACGCCACCAGCAGGATCATCAGGGCGTTGATCACCAGGATGAACAACCCGAAGGTGACGAGGGTGAGCGGCAGCGTGAGGATGACCAGCAGCGGCTTGACCAAGGCGTTGGCCAGGCCCAGCAGCAGCGCCGAAATGATGAGGGAGCCGGCACCCGCGAATTTCAGGCCCTTGAACATCAAGCTGGCCACCCAAAGAGACAGCGCGGTGATCGCCAGGTGCAGCAGAAACGGCGTGAGGTGGTCGAACATGCGCCGATCCTACTTCAGGCCCGGCCGCGAGTGGCCGCGCCTTCCTTCGTGCCTTCCTATTTGACGACGTTCACGCCCGAAGCGAAGGTGATCTTGTCGAAGGTGCGGCCGATCGACTTGGCCGTGAAGTTGCTCATCTCCGTGTCGGCTTGCCATTGCACCTTGTCGCCGGCTTTCATCGGTGCTTGCATCGCGGCCACCCACACGGTCTTGCCGCCGCGGTCCACTTCCAGGTAGCTGTAGCCCCCACCGTTGACCACGCTCTTGAGCACGCCCGAGTTGCTCACCGGGGCTGCGCCCGCTGCGGGCGGCGGTGGGAAATCGCCATGCGGCCCCGTGGCGACGCTGGCGGCGCCGGCTGCGCCCCAGCTGTTGACGAACAGGATTTCGGGGAAGGTGCGCTTGAGCGACTTGGCTTCGAAGTTGCGCATCACCGCGTAGTCGCCCCACTGCACCGAAGCGCCCGGCTTGATGTCCAGTTGCGCGCCGGCGATCCACACCGGCTGGCCGGAGCCGGTCTGCACTTCGGCATAGGTGTAGCCGCCGCCGTTCTGCACCTGCAGCACCTTGCCGCTGTTCTGGCCGGCTGCGGGGGAACCCGCCGACGCGTTCGGCGCGGTTTGAGCAACTGGAGCGATGGCGGGGGCGGACTCGCTACTCGAGCAGGCCGCCAGGCCGGACGTTATGGCAAGGGCGAGCAGAAACGAACGGGTCACGGTGTTCTCCATCAAGGGTTGACGCAGAGTTTCCCGGTTTCCATGCGCCGCGGCCAGTGCGCGCGTGCACTGCAGTTGATGAAGATCAATCAGGCCCCAACGCCAGCCGGATTTCGTCTTCGTCGATGGAGCGGGCCGCGCCGAAACCGGCCACCTGGCGCGCGCCTTTCACATCGATCGCGACGAACTTGAAGTCGCCCAGCTGAGTCATCATCTCGGCTTCCGGAAAGCGTTCCAGGTAGGCCGCGCGGCAAGCCAGCCAGAACTCGCTTTCGCGATCGGGCACGCTGGCGGCGCCGTCGAACGTGACGCGCGGCAAGGCATGCACCGGCTGGCCCGGCACTTCTGCGTCCATCACCAGCAGCGAGACCCGATTGCTGGCTTGCAGGTTGCGCGTGTGGGCGGCGAGTTCGCTGACGTGGATCACCAGGCAGCGGCGCTGCGGCTCGATGGCGAAGGGCACCATCGAGACCAGCGCGGCTCCATCGGCTGCAATC
Source organism: Ramlibacter sp. (assembly GCA_028292185.1). Lineage (GTDB taxonomy): Bacteria > Pseudomonadota > Gammaproteobacteria > Burkholderiales > Burkholderiaceae_C > Ramlibacter. Next base: position 6,150 of record JAQGMT010000011.1, read on the forward strand.
GTGCCCAGCGCCGCCACGCGGCGGGCCTGCAAGAGCGAACGCACCTGCCCGGTCAACCTGGACACGTGGGCCATGGGAGCACTCCTTGGTTTCGCTTCGGGCAGCTTAACAGCTGGTTTCAAACCGCGCGGGCGCGACGCCGCACAGCCGCGCAACAAAAAGCCTATCCTTCATTCCCGGGCGGCCGTCGCCGCCAAGGAGACCGCGATCGCTCATGCCCGTCGCGCTGCCGCGCCCCGTTCCTTCGCCATCTTGATGGTGTTCGTGCTGCTCACCTTGGCCGGCTGCGGCGCGCCGGGTTGGCATGAATCGATGGCGGAAGAGACGCCGCCGCCGTTGCCCGTATTCGACCGGGCGCAGATTCGACGCGGGCAGATGCTCGCCGCGCTGGGCGACTGCTCCAGCTGCCACAGCAGCCGCGACGGCCCGCCCTTCGCCGGCGGCGTGCCGGTGCCCACCCCTTTCGGCACCGTCTACGGCACCAACATCACGCCCGAGCCGCAGACCGGCATCGGCAAGTGGTCGGAGGCGGCGTTCCGGCGCGCGCTGCGCGATGGCGTGTCGCGCGACGGCCATCTGCTGTATCCGGCGTTTCCCTACAACCATTTCACGCACCTCAGCGACGACGACATCCGCGCGCTTTATGCCTTCGTGATGACGCGCGATCCGGTGCAAGCAACGGCGCCTGCCAATCGCCTGATGTTTCCGCTGCAGTTCCGCCCCTTGCTGGCCGGCTGGAACATGTTGTACCTGAAGAAGGGCCCGATCCAGCAGCAAGGCGCGCAAAGCGCCGAGTGGAGTCGCGGGGCTTACCTGGTGGAATCGGTGGGCCATTGCGCCGCCTGCCACTCCCCGCGCACCGCGCTGGGCGGCGAGAAAAAGGACGCCTACCTCGACGGCGGCGATGCCGAGGGATGGCACGCCACCGCGCTGAACGAGAAGTCGCCCTCGCCGGTCCCGTGGACGGTCGACAGCTTGACCACCTACCTGCGCACCGGCATCGTCACCGAGCACGCGATGGCCGCCGGGCCGATGCAAGGCGTGGTGCACAACTTCGCGCAGGCCGACCCGGCCGATTTGCGCGCGATGGCCGTGTACATCACCTCGCGCATGGACCCGCCCGACGCTGCGCGCCAAGCGCGCGAAGCGTCCGCCCGCAAGAAGGCCGCGCAAGAGTCGCTCGCCGCGGTACAGCCCTCTTCGCCCGCGCCAGCGGCGGACGAAGCCGCGCTGACACTCGGCGGCGTGGTGTACGCCAACAGCTGCGCCGAATGCCACGACCTGGGGCGGCAACTCTCATCGGGCACCGCCTTGCGCCTGCCGCTGGCGATCGCCTTGCATCTGCCCGATCCGCGCAACCTGATCCACATCGTCCGGCGCGGGATCCTGCCTGCCGATGGCGAAGCCGGGCGCTGGATGCCGCCGTTCGAGGGCAGCCTCACCGACGAACAACTGGCCGCGCTGGTGGTCTGGCTGCGCCGGCAGGGCACCGACGCGCCGCCCTGGAACGACGTGCTCAAAACAGTGAAGGAAAGCGGTAACGCCCCATGATCGTCCTCAATCTCAACGGCCGGCAGCAGGCGGTCGACGCCGACCCGGCGACGCCCCTGCTGTACGTGCTGCGTGACGACCTGCAGCTCAACGGCACCAAGTTCGGCTGCGGCCTGGGCCAATGCGGGGCCTGCACGGTAATGCTCGGAGGCAACGCAGTGCTGTCGTGCCTCACCCCGCTCTCGGTGGTGGGCAATCGTCCCGTCAAAACCGTGGAGGGCCTGGGCACCGTGAGCAAGCCGGGCGCACTGCAAAGCGCGTTCATCGCCGAGCAGGCGGCGCAGTGCGGTTACTGCATCGCCGGGATGATCATGCGCGCGCAGGCGCTGCTGGAGAAGAACGCGGCGCCCAGCGACGCCGAGATCCGGCAGCACATGGCCATCAACCTGTGCCGCTGCGGCACGCACATGCGCATCCTGCGCGCAGTGCGGCGCGCGGCCGACAGCATCAAATCCGCAGGCGCGGAGCAGCCCAATGGCCAGCGCGGCGCATAAGGGCCTGACGCGGCGCGCGCTGCTGGCCGGCAGCGGCTCGCTGGTGCTTGCCTTCAGCCTGCGCCCGGAAGGCGTGGTCGCGCAGGAACCCGGCGCGCAAGGGCCGAAGACCGAAGGACCCAAGCTGCCGGGCAGCCTCGACAAGCAGCCGCTGCTGGACGCCTGGATTCGCATCGACGCCGACGGCAAGGTCACGGTGTTCAGCGGCAAGGCCGAACTCGGGCAAGGCATCAAGACAGCGCTGATCCAGGTGGCGGCGGAAGAACTGATGGTCAAGCCCGAGCGCATCGCCATCGTCACCGCCGACACGCAACGCACCGCCGACGAGGGCTACACCGCCGGCAGCCATTCGATGCAGGACAGCGGCGTGGCGATCCGCAATGCCGCCGCGCAGGTTCGCGCCATCCTGGTCGGCCTCGCGGCGCAGAAGCTCGGCGTTGCCGCCGAAACACTGAAGGTGGACGACGGCGTGGTGACGGGCGGCTCGCGCCCGGTGCCCTATGGCGAACTGGTGTCCGGCCAGGACCTGCACGTGAAGGCCTCGCCGAACAGTCCGCTGCGCGACCCGGCCACTTACACCGTCATGGGCAAGGAATGGCCGCGCGTGGACATTCCCGCCAAGGTGACGGGCGGCGCCGCGTATGTGCAGGACTTACGATTGCCCGACATGGTGCACGGCCGCATCGTCCGCCCGCCCAGCCCGGGTGCCACCCTCACCTCGGTGGACAGCTCAGCGGCCGAGAAGCTGCCGGGCGTGCTGAAGGTGGTGCGCGATGGCCGCTTCCTCGCGGTGATTGCGCAGCGCGAGTGGCAAGCCATCGTCGCTTCCAAGGCCCTGGCGCGCGGCGCGCGCTGGCAAGAGCGCGAGACCCTGCCGGTGCAAGCCGATCTGTACAAGGCCGTGCTCGCAAGCCAGGCCAAGGACATCGTGCTGGTGGATCGCGGCACTCCCGATGCCGGCGGCGGCAAGGCGGTGTCCGCCGCGTACCTGCGCCCGTATCAGATACACGCGTCGATCGGGCCGTCGTGCGCCGTGGCGCAACTGGTGGACGGCAGCTACACCGTGTGGACCCATTCGCAAGGCGTGTACCCCTTGCGCAAGGCCTTGATGGAATTGCTGGGGCAGCCCGAAGACAAGGTGCGCTGCATCCACACCGAAGGCTCCGGCTGCTATGGCCACAACGCGGCCGACGACGTGGCGGGCGATGCGGCGCTGCTCGCCCGCGCCTTGCCCGGACGGCCGGTGCGGGTGCAGTGGATGCGCGAAGACGAGCACATGTGGGAGCCGTACAGCCCGGCGATGGTGACCGGCGCACGCGCCACGCTCGACGCCAACGGCAGCATCTCGAGCTGGCAGTACGAGGTGTGGAGCAACACGCACAACGCGCGCCC
>JAQGMT010000017.1 GCA_028292185.1 Ramlibacter sp.
GGCGGATCGTCGAGCGGTTCAGGGGCGGCCGTTGCCGCGCGCATCGTTTTTGGATCGCTTGGGACCGACACTGGCGGCTCCTTGCGCCATCCCGCCGCCATGTGCGGGCTCACCGGACTGAAGCCGACCCTGACGCGAGTCAGTCGCGCGGGCGTCATGCCGCTTTCGCACTCGCTCGACTGCGTCGGGCCGCTCGCGCGCACTGCGCGAGACTGTGCACGGCTCCTCGACATCATTGCCGGCGCGGACCCCGCTGATCCAACGTCGTCCCCGCAGCGCGTACCCCGCCATGAGGCGGCCCTCGACGGAAACGTGCGCAAGCTAAGAATCGGCATTCCGCGTTCTTACTACTACGACCCGGTCACCCCGGAAATCAAGCGCCACCTCGAGGACAGCTTGGACGTGTTTCGAAATCTCGGCGCCGAAGTGGTCGAGGTCGCCATACCCGACATGGACCTTATCAACAGCCTGGCCCATGTGCTGATGGCTGTAGAGGCTGCCACCATTCACCGGCGCTGGCTCGAGACCCGGCGTGACGATTACGCCGATCAGGTTCGTAGTCGCATCGAGCCGGGGCTTTTTTACCCCGCTACCCGCTACTGTGAAGCTCTCGGCATGCGTGCGTCGCTATGCAAGGAGTTCCTGGAGACCGCGCTCCACGGAGTGGATGCCTTGCACATCCCCGCTATTCCGGTTCCAGTGCCGACGATCGAGAGCACGACGCGTGGCAATCCGGCAGACGTTGCCCGAGTCATCGGCGTGATTGGGCACTGCACCAGAGGTATCAACTATCTAGGCTTGCCCGCACTCGCGGTGCCCGCTGGTTTCGACACTCAGGGCCTACCGGTGGCATTTCAACTGGTCGGTCGGCCCTTCTCGGAGGCCACCCTCTTGCGGATGGCGGATGCTTACCAGCGGACAACCGATTGGCATCGGCGATCGCCTGATCTATCGGCAATTACGACGTACGTTGACGCGCAATCTGGCAAATAGAGTTGGGCGTTGCGGATCGAAATTTTCTGGTTCGCAACAGCAGCGGTGGGCCTCAAAGCTGAGGAGGTTTCCGCCGAGAGTGCCGGCCCGCTTCGCGGCGGTTGTCACTCGCTACGCAGAAGCGTGAACAATGTGCGGACGCCGGCAAGGTAGTGCCCAACGCGTAGGTTCTCGTCGTAGCTGTGCTGGTTGTTGTCGCTGTTGACGAGCGGCACGATGAGGAACGGGACGCCCAGCTCCTCGACCAGCTTGTCCGTCGGAACGCTGCCCCCCATCATCCGGATGCGCACCGGCTCGTCGCCGCTTGCTTGCTTGAGCGCGGCATAGGTCCAGGCACCCTCGGCCGAGTCCATCCGGGTATAGGCGGCCTGGCTGCCCCTGCCTAGAACAATTGAGGCAATCTTGTCGTGCACCGCACGCTCAGCGTCGGTGGGCTCGCCTTGCACCAAGTAGTAGCCGCGCGATCGCACGTGGGCCTCAATGAGATGTACCAGGTAGTCCGGAGGCGTTTCAGGAGTGGTCCGAAGGTCGAGTTCGGCGGTGGCCTGCTTCGGGACGATGTTGGCTCCTTTGTCACCGATCGCGGCAGCCTGCATGCCGCGGATGTTCAGCGAGGGGTACTGCAGCGCCTCCTGGTAGTTCGCGCCGACCTTCTCGGTGCGCGCCACGCCCGCCCGCGCCCGGATGGCGGCCTCGTCGTCCGGCACCGCCGCCAGGATGCGCTTCTCGGCGTCTGAGAGTTTGATGCGATCGTAATAGCCCGGGATGGTGACACGGCCGTCATCGTCCTTCATCGAACCCAGAAGCGAGGCCAGGCGCTGCGCGGGATTCGGAATGAAGTTGCCGTAGTGTCCGCTGTGCAGGGGGCTCTTGGGACCGTAAACGGTCAGCGACACGATGGTGTTCCCGCGATTGCCGAAGATCAGCGTACTGCGGTTGCTCGCGTGCATGGGGCCGTCGTGGATCAGCAGCACGTCCGCCTTCAGCAAATCCTTATTTTGCTTCACCACCTGCCCAATGGTCGGCGAGCCCTTCTCCTCCTCGCTGTCCAGCAGCACCTTGACCCTGACGCGGGACTCCATGCCGGCCGCTTTGAGCGCATCGAACGCGGCAAGGAACATCATGATGGGCCCCTTGTCATCCGACGAAGATCGCCCGAACACCCGCAGTTCGGGATCCAATGGCGTGGCCTGCAGACGGGTGGTGTCGACCACGTCCCACTTGCCGGCCGCATTGCGCTGCTTCACGACAGGCTGCCACGGACTCTTCTGCGCCCATTGTTCCGGCAGCACGGGTTGACCGTCGAAGTGCATGTAGAAAAGCACCGTCTTGGCTTGCGCCGGCTGGTTGACCAGCTCCGCATAGACGAGGGGCTTGCCGGCATTGGGCAATTGGCGCGTTGTAAAACCCCGCTTGCGGAACGCGGCTTCGAGCCACTGCGCGTTTTTTTGCACGTCCGCCGGCACGGCTGCATCGTTCGGCAGCGACAGCAGTTCCCAGTACTCTGGAAAACTGGCCTGCACCGCGCGCATCGCCTGTTCGGTGCTTGGTGTGGAAGCTGACTCGGCCAATGACAGCGAACCGAAGCAAGTGAAGGCGGCGCACAGCAAAAGGCGCTTGGACATACGTGTCTCCTGAAGTGAATTCGGTGTCCCACAGGAGCTTAGCCGGGCTTGCCGAGGACAGTCATTATCGCAGCCGTACGCGCCGCCGATGGCCGCGTCTGGCCGCAAGCAGACGTGCAGCTTTGCTGTTTTCTGAACCCGGCCTACGCGGGCATCGAGCGGCAACTCGCGATGCGGCCACCGATCAAGGTGCCCACGATCACTTTGGACGGCGCCGACGACGGCGTGCGCCCGCCCTCGCCCGCGTCAGCGCATGCGCGCCTCTTCACGGCGCCGCGCAATGCAGTCCGGAGCACAGGTCGTCGCGAACTAAGGGTATCCGCTTACGTGAATGGGCTGGCACCCATGGCCTGCCGGCATTAACATGTGGACATCGTGTATACACGCCGTCCACACCAAGTCTACATATGCTGAATCTCAAGAATGAAGACTTGGCGACTCATGCGTATCAACAGGTGCGGGAGGCGATCATGCAGGGAGAGCTGGCGCCCGGAGCGCCGCTGTTCGAGGTGCATCTGGCGTCCCAGATGGGTATGAGCCGCACGCCGGTGCGCGAGGCGCTCAAGGTCCTGGCCCGCGACGGTTTCGTGCAAGTCGTGCCGACCCGCGGCTACATCGTTCCCCACCGCTCAATGGATGACTTGCGCGAGCTATTCGAGCTGCGCGAGTCCCTGGAAGGTACCGCCGCGCGCTGCGCCGCGCAGCGGGCCACCAATGCGGAGCTGGCTGCGCTCGAGGAGTTGTGCGTGCGCTATGAGAACGAGCAGGACTGGCAGCTCTGGGTGCAGATCGGCACGGATTTCCACAATCTTCTGGTTTCCGCCGCGCGCAACCAGCGCCTGGCCAACATCCTCGACTCGCTGAACGGGCAGATTGTCCACTCGCGCCGCTCGGTCCTGCGCGCCGACGCGCAACGCCGTGACGCGGCAACGCGCGAGCACCGCGCCATCCTCAGCGCCGTTAAAGCGCGCAATGCCGCGGACGCCGAAGCACGCGCCCGCGAACACGTGCGCCTTTCGTACGAGGCAACCCTTAATTCATACCAGAGCCGCCCGGCTAATAGCTAAGCAGTTCGGACCAACCCAGGAGCACCCAACACCATGCAAGCCACTTCCATCCACAGCCAAGAGGGCTTCCTCGTCGAGCCGCCCCGCAACACACCCATCGTCCGCGAGGTCGACGTCCTGGTGTGCGGCGGCGGCGTCTCCGGCATCGGTGCCGCGCTCGGCGCCGCCCGCGCCGGCGCCAAGACCATGGTGATAGAGAAGAACGCCTTCCTGGGCGGCGCCGCCACGGCGGTCCTCATGAACACGTGGAACGTGCCGGTGTCACGCATGACCGGCGTGGCCCGCGAGATTGCGCTGACGCTGGCCGAGCGCGGCGAAGGCAACATCACCGGTCCGACCTTCCCGTTCGACCCCGAGGGCTTCAAGCAGGCCGCCGTCGACATGCTGAACAAGGCAAGCGTCGAAGTGCTGAACTACACCTGGATCGAGGACGCCATCATGGAAGGTTCGCGCATCAAGGGCGTGATCATCCAGAACAAGTCGGGCCGCCAGGCCATCCTGGCGAAAACCGTTGTCGACGCCACTGGTGATGCCGACGTCGCCGCGGCGGCCGGTGCCGAGTACGTCAAGGGGCGTGAGAAGGACAACAAGATGCGCCCGATGAGCGTGCTCTTCAGGCTCGGCGGCGTGGACCTTGCGAAGGTCATAGAGTACTGCCGAAGCCAGCCCAAGGAATACTTCACCGCCGACCCCAACTTCCACATCATCCAGCCCGAGAAGGGCCTGGTGCGGCTGTCGGGCTTTTTCCATATCGCCGACAAGGCGCGTGCCGCTGGCGAACTCCCGGACGAAATCCATTACCTGCGCTTCGAGGGCATCGACGTCGCGCACGGCATTGTCACTGTCAACAACTCGCGCGTCTACGGCGTGGACGGCACCAATGCCTGGGACATCTCGCGCGCCGACACGCAGGCCCGGCTGCAGAACCGGCAGCTGAAGACCGTCATCCGCAAGTACATCCCGGGCTTCGAGAATGCGTACGTGATCGACTCATCCCCGACGATCGGTGTGCGCGAAACGCGCCGGGTGCGCGGCTCATACGTGCTTCCGCCGGAGGACCTGGTCGCACAACGGACCTTCGACGACAGCGTGATTCGCGTCTGGCGCCACATGGCGGAAGGCCGCGACTGGCACAAGGCCGAGGGCGGCGAGGGCGCGCCGAATGACGCCGTCTACCGCACGGTGACCACCGACCTGACGTGGTTCGAGATTCCATGGAGCGTGTTCACGCCAAACAGGGTGGAGGGCATGACTGTTGGCGGTCGCGTGCTGTCCGTCACGCACGAAGCGGACATGTGGACCCGCGGACAGTACTGCTGCCTCGTGACCGGCCAGATCGCCGGGATCGGCGCAGCGTTGGCCGCCGAGCAAGGAGTTACGCCCGCGGCACTCGACGTGCGGGAGCTGCAGAGTGCCCTGATGCAGCAAAGCATCGACGTGGGCTCGGCCGCCGAAAAGCTCATGCCAAAGGCCGCCTAGGCGACCGGCGAATCCTCAACTAAAAGGAACATCGTCATGAAGGTTCTTTCATCTCTTGCCACCGCCGCAGCGCTGTGGCTGGGCACGACCGCTCCGGTGTTTGCGCAGCCTGCTTATCCGGCGAAGCCGGTCACCATCGTGGCTGCGTATCCGCCGGGCGGCACGGTCGACTTGTTGTCTCGCGTGCTGAGCCAAAAGCTCGGCGAAGAGTGGAAGCAGACGGTCATCGTCGAGAACCGGGCGGGCGCAAGCGGCATCATCGGATCGCAGGCTGTGGCCAAGGCGCAAGCGGACGGCTATACGCTCATGGTGGTCCCCATCACACACGTCACCAACTCCAGCCTGTTCGCCAAGGTGCCATATGACCCGATCGAGGACTTCACGCCGATCGCCATGATCGCCGCGTCGCCGGTGATGCTGGTCACCAACAACAACTTCCCGGCCAAGAATGTCGCCGAACTGGTGGCGCAGGGCAAGGCGAACCCCGGTCGCTTCAATTGCGGCTCGGGCGGCAACGGCACTTCGCAACACCTGGCGTGTGAATTGTTCAAGGACACGACCAAGGTGGACATCAAGCACGTGCCTTACAAGGGCAATGCGGCGGCCATGTCCGATGTGATCGGCGGCCAGATCGAGATGTTGTTCGACCAGATGGCCACGGCCGTTCCGCATGTGAAATCGGGCCGGGTGCGCGCGCTCGCAGTGACCACGGCCAAGCGTTCGCCGGCGATGCCCCAGGTTCCCACGGTTGCCGAATCCGGATTTCCGGGCTTCGAGGCTACGGCCTGGTTCGGCATCGTCGGGCCGCGCGGCATGCCCAAGGATGTGGTGGATCGCATCAACGCGTCTGTGCGAAAGGCGCTCGCGCGGCCTGAAGTTCAGCAGCAGCTCGGTGCCCAGGGACTCGATCTGACGCCCAGCTCGCCCGAGGAATTCCGCGACACGTTGAAGTCCGAGATGACCAAGTGGGCTTCCGTGATCAAGCAGGCCGGCATCAAGCTCGAGTGAGGAGTCTTTCATGACCAATGGCGAGTCCCTGGCTCTCAGGCTGCATCCGGACGACAACGTCGCGATTGCCCGCCACGCCCTTCCCGGTGGCAGTGTCCTGTCGGAGTACGCGGGCATGGTCGTCGGCGCCGACATCCCGGCGGCGCACAAGGTGGCGATTTCCGATATCCGGCAGTCCGAACCGGTGCGGCGCTATGGCCAGATCATCGGCTTTGCCACCCAGCCGATCCGCCGAGGCGAGCACGTGCATATGCACAACCTGGCCATGGGGGCTTTCGAGCGCGACTACGCTTTCGGCGCCGACGCCAGGCAACCGTCCTTGACCACTTTGGCCAGTTTCACCTTCTCAGTTTGAACCGTTACCGGGCACTGCGAAGGCAACCTGGGGGAACCCCTTTGCTCGGAGGCAAACGCTCTGAGCCGCGTGCGACCCCGCCTCAGCATGTGAACTTGAAGAACGCTCGCCCCGCTGCTCGCAACTTCGGAAAGAACAGCATCTTTCCAATCCGGCGACCCAGACCGGCTGCGGCGCATCGATCCTCGGCCCGTAGCATCTACCTGTAGAACGCGTTGCTCCGTGTGCGGATCATCGCTGTGCCGAACGACGCGTCTGAGCGGCTAGGTATTGCGCGGTGAAACGTCGGCCACGCGGTGCCCATGCCACGGTAGCGTTCCATTCCGCTGCGGGCACGACAGGCCCGTGAATACCCTATGCGGATCCACGCCCGTTCGGGCGAAGAATGTCGTGAAATTCCAAAGCCAGCCGCTTCGTGTCGCAGTCCAAGCTTTTGTCCACCGTATTGTCCGTCGTCCTGCTCTCCTCCCTGGGGGCCTGCGACATACCCGATCCCCAGAGCCATTTCGCCTGCATCGGCAAAGGCTATGTCCATCGCTACCGCGGCGGCAATGAACTCCCTGCCCCGGGGACGGACCGCGTCGCCTTTTCACTGGCCACCGGCCGTGATGGCGATGGATACGAGATCAGCCCCGATGCTCCTTTGCCCGAGCACCGCAACAAGTCGGTGCGGCTGGACCGCGCGCGAAGTAACGACGCCGAAAGCCTCTATGCCTACGACGTCACCGATCGGGTCACGCGCGAGAGAACGCTCACGACGTTGGTCCTGAACCGGTCGAGTGGCGACTTCAGGCTGTTCCATCACCGCTGGGTGTTGCCCGCCGAATGGAAAGATTCGGACCAGTATTTTTATTCCGGCAGCTGCGCCAAAAGCACTGCGTGAGATGGCTTGTTTTTATGGTCGAACATCAAGGAGACACGCGATGAGAAAGCAAATAAGCAGGAGCAGCCTGCTTCGCACCTTGCCGGCATGCATGGTAGTGGTTGCGGGGCTGGCGGGATGCGGGGGCGGAAGCGGGGGCGACGCCGCTCCGGCAACGGGCATCACCAAGATCGAGGTGAACAGCCAGGCGAGCGCGTTCGGCGGCACCGCTTTCGGCGCGGTGGGAACGTACGAGAAGATCGTCGGCACGGCGTTCGGGCAACTGGATCCTAACGACCCCAAGAACCAGGTCATCACCGACATCACGCTGGCGAAAAAGGATCCGGCCACCGGCATGGTGCCCTACTCTTTCGACTTCTACATCCTGAAGCCGACCAACCTGGCCAACGGCGCGCACAAGGTGTTCTACGAAGGCCTCAATCGCGGCGCCAAGCAGTTCGCCAGCTTCAATTCCAGCGGCGGTGGCAACACGGTGGGCGCCGCCGCGGCCGATGCCACGGTGGCGGGCGCGGCCTATCCGGGGTTCCTCATGAACAACGGCTATACGCTGGTGTGGTCGGGATGGGACGCCGAGCCCATGACCGGCGGCAGCAACGTGATGCGCGCCAACCTCCCGATCGCGGTGAACCCGGATGGGTCCCCGATCACCGGTCCCAGCTACGAGTATCTGGTGGCGGACAACGCGACCACCACCTGCCAGACAACGTATTACTCGCCCGCACCCAACACCAGTGCGACGCTCACCGCCCGAAAGAGCATGACCGACACGCCGGTGGTCGTTCCCGCCGCGGGCTGGTCCTGGGGCGGAGCGAACTCATGCGGCAACACGTCCGCCATTTCGCCGCCGGGCACCAATTCGATCAGCCTCAACGGCGCCGCTTTCCAGCCCGGGTGGATCTATGAGCTGACCTACACCGCAATGAATCCGTATGTGGCAGGTGTCGGCATGGCCGCCATGCGCGACTTTGTCTCGTTCCTCAAGAACGCGAAGGCTGACACCGCCGGAACGGCCAACCCCGTGGCCGGCGACGTGAAGAGCGTCGCGTCCTGGAACCTGTCGCAGCCGGGTCGCCTCATGAACGACTTCGTCTGGCTGGGCTTCAACCAGGACCTGGGCGGCAAGAAGGTGTTCGACGGCGTCTTCAACTGGATCAACGGCGGCGACGGGCTGGGCATCAACTACCGCTTCGCGCAGGTGGGACGGACCGAGCGCAACCGGCAGCACCACATCGGGCAGCTGGAGGGTGTCTTCCCGTTTTCGTACACCACGACGGTCGATCCGCTCACCGGCAAGACCGACGGCCGCGACGTGCGCTGCACCGCGACGGGCACCTGCCCCAACGTGATGAATGTCTTTTCCGGCAACGAAATGTGGGTCAAGGCGGGATCGCTGCTGACAATCGACCCGGCCACCGGCAAGGACCTGCCGGACGTGCCGAATGTGCGTAACTACTACATCGCCAGCGCACAGCACGGCAACGCGTCGTCGACCACCTCGGCACCCACGACGTGTACGCAGTTCGGTTCGCAGGTCGATCCCAACCCGGTGATGAGGGCGCTGTGGGTGGCGCTGGATAACTGGATCAGCAACGGCGCGGCGCCGCCCGCCAGCGCGGTCGCGAGCGTCGCCGCAGGCACAGCGATTCCCGTGCCCCTGAACGGCCCGAACCAGGACCTCGGCATCGGCGCAGTGACTGCGGCTGCGATCGGCTATCCGGACATCCCGAGCTCCATCAACCAGTTCTCCGGGCTGGTGACGGTGCGGAATTTCTGGAACTTCGGGCCCCGCTTCAACCAGGGCATCCTCGACAACATCCCCGGAATTCCGACGGGCAAGTACTACGCGAATTACGTTCCGAAGGTGGACGCGAACGGAAACGATATTCCCGGCATCCGCACGCCGGACGTCACGGCGCCACTGGGCTCCAGCTCAGGCTGGGCGTTGCGCTCCACCAACTTCGGGGGCAGCACGAACGGCACCGACGGATGCGAATCGGCCGGCCAGTTCGTGCCCTTCGCGTTAAACGATGCGTCCAAGGTTCCGGGCGACCCGCGGCCGTCCCTGACAACCCTCTACACCGACAAGAACGGCTTCGTCGCGGCGAGAACGGCGGCGGCCCAGGCGATGCTGGCCCAGGGCTTGCTGTTGCCGAACGACGCCGCGAAGTACGCGACCAATGCGGCTGGAACGTTCACCGTGGTGCCGAACCCGAACTACCCGCAGGCCTATAACTACAAGTGGTAGCGGCAACGGGGGTGCCGCTGTAGGGCGGCACGCAGCAGGAAAAGCACGCGTTTGCGTGCTTTTCTTTTTCAGCCCGCGCGGGCAATCCATGGACCGGCGGAGCGCCCGGCATATTGGCGGCGTGGCGGACTGCGGTGCGATCTGCAACCGAAGCAGGATGTGCCTTAGACGCTCGCTTCAGTTGGGCCTGCAACGCAGCGACTTGGCGCTTCAATGCCGGGGTGGTCCGCCCCCCACCGATTTCCCACAGTCCGACTTCCCTGACTGCACGTCAGGCTGCGTAGTGAAGGATGGAAGACTTGTGCCTAGCGAGAGGAAACCGTGATCCCGCGACGGATGACTGCTTCTGCGGGAAGCGGACATGCGCCCAACGTGCCCGGCTGCGCCGGCGGTGCCCGATCCGGTGATCACGAATGGATCTTGTCGCCGCGCGCGAGCATCGCCACGAGCGTCTCGATGCGGCTGGCGCGCGTTTCCGGCTTTTTTGCCGTCTGCACTCGCCACAATACGGCGTAGCGGTTCGCCGCGTTCAGCGTTGAGAAGAACGCTTGAGCTTTCGGGTGCGCATCGAGTGCAGCTTGCAAGTCCGCCGACACGGCGGCCGTTCGCGCGCTGTCGTACGCCGCATACCAACGCCCGTCCGCCTTGGCGCGGTCGATCTCTGCCTGACCGCTTGCTTTCATGCGACCGGCAGCGATCAGGGCTTCCGCCCTCGCCCGATTCACCTTGGACCATATGCCGCGCGGGCGCCGTGGGGTGAACCGCTGGAGCCAGTACATCGCATCTTTTGCCTTCTTCTGGCCGTCGATCCAGCCGTAGCAAAGCGCAATTCCCACCGCCTCGGCGTAGCCGATTGTTGCTTCGGGCGCCTCGAGCTTCCCAATCTCCAACCACACACCTTCCGAAGCGGAGTGGTGCGTGCGCAGCCAAGTTTCAAATGCGGCTGCGGAGTGGCATCTGAGCGTAAGGGCACCGGGCAAGGGCGCGAGAGGCATGTCGTAGGTTGGTGGAGGCGCACATTTTTACATCGCTGCGCATCGATGTCTGCTTACGACCCAAAGCAGCCGTCCCCGTTCTTTCCACAAAGTGCGATGTTCGCCACGGTCGTGGGATGCGGAATGCCGGTACCCCGCCACGTTGATCGCCGCACGCGTTGTCCCCTGCGCTCACTACTTCATGCGGTCCTTGATTTTCGCCATCGCGCCGCGGGCGCATTCCTCGTCAAACTGCCCGCCGGGGGCGCCGCTGACGCCCAGCGCGCCGATCGTTTCGCCGTTGGTGATGATGGCGATCGCGCCCTGTGCATAGGTGATGTTCGGGAGCGGGAAGACCGGCACGGTGCTCGGCGGCGCCTTGGCCAGCCGGTCGGCGATCTGCTTGGTGCTCTCTTCGTTGCGCGCCGGGCCCATGGAGGCGAGCGT
>JAQGMT010000020.1 GCA_028292185.1 Ramlibacter sp.
TCCATGTCCTTGGCCGTCAGTGCCGGCGCCGTCAGGCCGCCGCCCATCTTGTTGATGCCCTTGTTGTTGGACAGCACGCCGCCGAGCTTCACCGTCGTGAGCACCTGCTCGCCGCGCACCGAGTCCACGGTGAGCACGATCAGGCCGTCATTGAGCAGCAGCAGGTCGCCGGACTTCACGTCGCGCGGCAGCTCCTTGTAATCCAGGCCCACGCCCTGGATATCGCCGGGCTCGCTGCGCGAGGCATCGAGCACGAACTTCATTCCCGGTTGCAGGGCGACCTTGCCTTCCGCGAATTTGCCGACACGGATCTTCGGTCCCTGCAGGTCGGCCATGATGGCCACCTCGCGGCCGGCCCGGGTGGCGGCTTCGCGCACGAGGCTGGCGCGCGCCATGTGATCTTCACCCGTGCCGTGGCTGAAATTGAGCCGCACCACGTTGACGCCGGCGCGGATCATCTGTTCGAGCAAGGCCGGTTCGCTGGAAGCCGGACCGAGGGTGGCGACAATCTTGGTCGCGCGGCGCGGCGCCTTCATAGTCTGCCGCGAGCCGCTGGTGAAGAGGCACGTGTCGCCGAGTGCGGCGTGGTGCGGGTGTGAGCGTGAGCCATGGGTCTTTCTTCTGAGCGTGGCGGATTCTCGCCGAGATGGACTTGCGTGTCAGTAACCAAGCAGGGGCCGGCGCCGTTACGCTGGTTCAGCCGTTGGCGCGCTTTTGCAGGATGTCGAAGGCCGGCAAGGTCTTGCCTTCGAGCACTTCCAGAAACGCGCCGCCACCCGTGGAGATGTAGCCCACGTCCTGCTCGATGCCGTACTTCGCGATCGCCGCCAGCGTGTCGCCACCGCCAGCAATGCTGAAGGCGGAAGATTTCGCGATGGCGCGCGCGATGGTTTCGGTGCCGTGAGAGAACGCTTCGAATTCAAAAACGCCGACCGGCCCGTTCCAGACGATCGTGCCGGCGGCCATCAGCTGCTCTGCCAGAGCGCGCGCGGTCTCGGGACCGATATCGAGAATCAGGTCGTCATCGGCGACTTCGGTGGCCGCCTTCACGGTGGGTGCCGCATCCGCGGCAAAGGTTTTTGCCGTGACCACATCGGTGGGAATGGGCACTGCCGCGCCGCGGGCCTTCATCGCCTCGATCACCGCCCGCGCTTGCGACACCAGGTCGGCTTCAGCCAGCGACTTGCCGATGTTCAGCCCCGCGGCCAGCATGAAGGTGTTGGCGATGCCGCCGCCGACGATCAGCTGGTCGACGTTGCGCGCCAGTGAATTCAAGATGGTGAGCTTGGTGGAGACTTTCGATCCGGCGACGATGGCGGCCAGCGGGCGCTTCGGCCGGGCCAGCGCCTTGGTGATGGCGTCGATCTCCGCCGACAACAGCGGCCCGGCGCACGCGATCTTGGCGAACTGCGCGATCCCGTACGTCGAAGCCTCGGCGCGGTGCGCGGTGCCGAAAGCGTCATGCACGAAGATGTCGCACAAGGCTGCCATCTTGCGCGCCAGCTCGGGATCGTTCTTCTTCTCGCCCTTGTTGACGCGGCAGTTTTCCAGCAGCACGAACTCGCCCGGCTTGACCTCGACTCCGTTCACCCAGTCGCGCACCAGCGGGACTTCACGGCCCAGCAGTTCGCCCAGGCGCTGGGCCACGGGGGCGAGCGAGTCTTCCGGTTTGAACTCGCCTTCGGTGGGCCGGCCCAGGTGGGAAGTGACCATCACCGCGGCGCCGGCAGCGAGCGCCATCTGGATGCATGGCACCGAGGCGCGGATGCGCGTGTCCTCGGTGATGTGCCCGGCATCATCTTGCGGGACGTTCAGGTCGGCGCGGATGAAGACGCGCTGGCCGGCAACCTTGCCTTGGGCACAGAGATCGGTAAAGCGCAGGACATTCATGACAGGGGTATCAGGACCAAAGCCACGATTCTAGAAGCCGCTGCGATCGGCTCACCAACCCAGGCCCAGATGCAGCGGCAGGTACACAGCCATTCCGGCGACCATCGTGAGCAGGACGCTGCGCCGCCAGAAGTACAGCGCGGCGCCGACAAGCGCGCCGAACAGCCGCGCGTCCTGCCAGGTGCCCACGAACTCGCCGCCCGCCATCACGACTTCTGGCGCGATCACGCCGGCCAGTGCCGCCGCGGGCGCGTACTGCAAGGCCCGCTCGGCCCAGCCCGGCAAGGCCCAGGTCCGATCCAGGATGAAAAAGAAACAGCGGGTGAGCACGCTCACCCCGGCGAGTCCCGCAATCACGGCAAGGGTCCAGAGGTCGGTGGCCGCGGTCATTGGATAAGCTCCGCACCATGTGCTGCGGTGTGATGAGCCTTCGGAACGGCCGGGCGGCTCATGCTGTCTGGCTCGCCTCGGGGGGCGCCTTGCGTTCCAGCCAGAAGCCGACGAACACCGCGGCAGCGATGGCCACCACGATGTTCAACTTCAAGGGCAGCGAGTAGGTGGCGACTGCCGCCGACCCGGCCACCAACGCCGACAGCCGCCGCAAAGGCGTGTTGGCCAGCGAACACAGCACGCCGATCAGGCACAGCACGCCGGCGAAGCCGAGGCCCCAGGCGCTCGGGATCAGGTTGCCCAGCACAATGCCGGCGACGCTGGAAGCCATCCAGCTGGTCCAGGTGGTGAAGTAATTGCCCGAAAGATAGGCCTCCTGCTGGTGGCGCTCTTCGGGCGTCGCGCCCGGCTTCGGGAAGCGGCGAGTGAACATCGCGTAGCTGAGATCGGCGGTGAGGTAGCCGTTGACGATGCGGCGCCAGCGAGGCAGGTGCATCAGATAAGGCCGCAGATGCAAACTGAAAACGACGAAGCGCAGATTGACGCAAAAGCCGGTCACCAGGATGACCCAGATCGGCGCGGAAGCCACGATCAGCGGAATGGCCGCCAGCTGCGAGCTGCCGGCGTACACGAGGAAGGTCATCGCCAGCGCCTCGAACACGCTCATTCCCGACTTGACCATGGCCACGCCGGTCATCAGGCCCCATGCGGCCAAACCGGTGGCCAGGGGCGCCATGTCACGCACGCCTTCGCGAAACGCCGGGTGGCTGTAGATGGATCGTGAGAAGAACACGGGGGATCGGCCGCGGTCAGGTTCGCTGCGGCGGCTCGAACGCCATCCCGGGCGCAAGCTCGAAGCCGCGCAGGAAATCTGCCGCGGGCAGCCGCTTGCCGCCGGAGCGCTGCAGCTCGCGCACCAGCAATCGCCCGTGACCGCACGCCACCTCGACGCCCTGCGCGTTCACCGACAGCAGCCGTCCGGGCGGTCGATCGCTTTCCTCGTGGGGCAGCGCCTGCGCTCGCCAGAGCTTCAGGCTCTCGCCGTTGACGAAGCCCTGGGCGCCGGGAAAGGGATCGAAAGCACGGACGCGCCGGGCGATGGCGTCGGCCGGCTGCGACCAATCGATCGCCGCCTCGGACTTGTCGATCTTGTGGGCGTAGGTGACGCCGGCCTGCGGCTGCGGCTGTGGGCGCAGTCCGCCGCGCGCGGCCAGCTCCAGCGCCTCGACGATGAGCTTGCCGCCGAGCTGCGCCAGCTTGTCGTGCAATACGCCGGTCGTGTCATCGCCGGCAATGGGCAGTCGTTCGGCGAGCAACATCGCGCCGGTGTCGAGGCCGGCATCCATCTGCATGATCGTCACGCCCGTCTCGGCGTCACCGGCTTCCACAGCCCGGTGAATGGGGGCCGCGCCACGCCAGCGCGGCAGCAGTGAAGCGTGGATGTTGAGGCATCCCAAACGCGGTAGATCCAGTACCCACTGAGGCAAGATCAAGCCGTAAGCGGCGACCACCATCACATCCGCATTCGCCCCCGCGATCTCGCGTTGCGCCGCTGCGGCGTCTTCGGGATATTTGCCGTCCAGGCGCAGGCTGCGCGGCTGCAGCACCGCGATGTCTTGCTGCAAGGCGAATTGCTTGACCGGTGAGGCTTGCAGCTTCATGCCGCGGCCCGCGGGCCGATCGGGTTGCGTCAGGGCCAGGGCGATGTCGAACCCGGCCGCATGCAGCCGCTCGAATGCGATACGGGCGAACTCGGGGGTGCCCGCGAATATGAGACGCACGCTATCGCCCGCGTGCGCCTCCTAGACTTTTGGGTCGGGAGCGTTGATCACGTCGATGCCGGGGTGAGCGCGCCGCACGACGTTATTGCCGTCCAGGTAGACCCAATAGAACATGTCGGTGTTCACCCGGTCACGCCAACGATAAGTCATGATCGGCCCGGCCCAGCTGCTGACGCGGTCGATCTTCGCCGGCCGGCCGAACTCGCGCTCGACGTCATCGCGCGTCCATTTGTTCAGCTCGATGCGGTAGAAGTTGTTTTCATTGAGCACCTGCTGCATCTGCACCAGCCGGCCTGAGCTATCGAAGTCGACCATGTAGGCCTGCTGGCCCCAGGGCTGCTGCGAATACTCCAGGCGCTCGCCGTTGGGCAGCCTGAATACGCGCTGCGGCGGCCCCATGCGCGCGATCACGGCGTCACGAGTGGCGCCCGGCGCGAAGTTGGCGCCGCCAAACGGGCCTCCGGCACACCCGGCCAGCAGTGCGGCAGCGGCGACGGCCAACAAGACTCTTCGCATCATGACGTTCTCCTTTTTTTATGCCGCGCCTGAGTTCAGGCCCGGACGGTTTCGCGGCGCGCCTTCAACATCTTGGTCTTGATGCGGTTGCGCTTGAGCGGCGACAGATATTCGACGAACACTTTCCCCAGCAGATGGTCCATCTCGTGCTGAATGCAAACTGCCAGGGTTCCTTCGGCTTCGATCGTCCGAGGGTGTCCGAGTTCATCCAGCGCCTTGATTTTCACCGCCTGCGCGCGCTCGACCCCATCGTAGATCCCCGGGACCGACAGGCAGCCCTCGTCGCTGACCTGCTTTTCGGCGCTGGCCCACACGATTTCCGGATTGATCAAGACCAGCGGCTGGTTGCGCTCGTCGGACACGTCCACGACGACCAGGCGCTCGTGCACGTCGACCTGAGTCGCGGCCAGGCCGATCCCGTTGGCGTCGTACATGGTTTCAAGCATCTGAGCGACCAGCTTTTTCACGCGCGCGTCCACCTCCTGGACGGGCCGGGCCACCGTGTGCAGTCGCGGGTCGGGATATACGAGGATGGGTAAGAGTGCCATAGGTGAATGTTGCCCGGGTCGTCCCGGCGAAGGCGCAAGCTGTCGCTATTTTCGCTACTTTTGGCTTTGCCGGCACTGCAACGGCGCCATAAACGTTGCCCGATCAAGGGCTTGAGCGCAGAATTGCCAGTACTTTGTCAAGACTTTCGACTGCTTTCGGACCCATCCGGAGAGTCGCAGCCCTCAATGCATAAACACAGCAATGACCCGAGGATGACGGTGGCCGAGGTTGACGCAGGCGGGCGCGGCCCCCTGAAGTCTGCGCTGGTGCTTGCGGCCGCACTCGCATCCGCGCTGCTGGGCGCGCCTGCGTCGGCGCAGAGCTTCCCCAATCTTCCGGTCAGCCCGGTACAGCGAACCACGGCCAACCAGGTTGCGCAAGCGGGGGTGCCGCTGTCGGAGCTCGCGCCCAATGCGCCCGACGAATACACGGTCAAGCGCGGTGACACGCTGTGGGCGGTCTCCGGCATCTTCCTCACGCGTCCCTGGCGCTGGCCCGAGCTGTGGGGCATGAATCTCGAACAGATCCACAACCCGCACCTGATCTATCCAGGACAGCAACTGGTGCTGGACAAGAGTGGCGGCCGCGCCCGCCTGCGCCTGCAAGCCAGGGGTGAAGGCGAGTTGCCGACCGACACCGTTCGCGTCTCGCCGCGGGTGCGAATCGAATCCCTGGCCGACAGTTCCCTGCCGACGCTGAGGTCGCACCTGATCGAGCCCTTCCTGTCGGAGCCGGTCATCCTCGACGAGGGCACGTTGATGAAGGCGCCACGTATCGTGGCGGTTCCGGAAAGCCGGGTCTTGATCACGCGCGGCGACCGGGCTTATGCGCGCGGCACCACCCCGCTGATGCAGGAAGTCGCTGGCCGCGGCGAGGAATACCGCGTGTTCCGGGATGCCAAGGCGCTGAAGGACCCTTACACCCAGATCGTGCTGGGCTACGAAGCGCAATATCTCGGCAAGGCCCTGCTGGTTCGCGGCGAAGGCTCCGAGCTGGTCAAGAAAGTCGGCGGCGGCGAACAGACCCTGCCGGTGCCGGCCACCATCGATATCGTGTCGGCGAAAGAAGAGATGCGCGTGGGCGACCGCCTGCTGCCCGAGCCGCCGCGCCAGTTCCTCAGCTATGTGCCGCACGCGCCGGCGAGCCCCACGGAAGGCGTGATCGTGTCGGTGTATGGCGAGGCGGTGACTTACGCCGGCCAGAACCAGGTGGTGGTGATCAACAAGGGCACCGCTGACGGCATCGAGAGCGGCCACGTTCTGGCAATCCTCAAGCAAGGCGAACAGCGGCTGGACGTGTCGCAGCCGGGCGAGCGCACGCAAATCAAGCTGCCAAGCGAGCGCAACGGCCTCTTGATGGTGTTCCGCCCGTTCGAGAAGCTTTCCTACGCGCTCATCCTGGAAATCAACGATACCGTCGCCATCGGCGACCGCGTGGCCAATCCACGCTAGACGAGCCGGCGCATGGACCGTGAGGAGCTGGGCGGCTGGCTGCGGCTGACGCTGGCAAGCGGCGTCGGAAACCACGCAGCCCGGCGCTTGTTGGCGGCGTTCGGCCTGCCGGCGCGGATCTTCAGCCAATCGGCCACCGCGTTGCAGCAGGTGGTCTCGGCCGCGCAGGCGGACTCCGTGCTCACCCCGCCTGCGCAACTATCTTCGCAGCTGCAAGCAACCTTGGACTGGTTGGGCGCCGGCGCCGCAGGCATGCGGCGGATTGTCACGCTGTCCGACCCGGACTATCCAGCCAGCCTGCTGAACACCGAAGACCCGCCGCTCATGCTCTACCTCATGGGGCAGGCGGTGCAGCGATGGCCCGATGCGATCGCCCTGGTTGGCAGCCGCAATCCGACGCCGCAAGGCCTGGCCAATGCGCGCAAGTTCGCCGAGTGCTTTGTCGAATCGGGCCTGACGGTGGTGTCCGGGATGGCCTTGGGGGTGGACTCGGCGGCGCATGAGGGCGCGCTGCAAGCGGCGACCGCCGGCCAGTTGCCCACGATCGCGGTGGTCGGCACGGGGCTGGATCAGGTCTATCCCAGCCGCAACCTGCAGCTGTGCGAACGAATCGTGCAGCGTGGCCTGGTGGTCAGCGAGTACCCGATCGGCACGCCGCCGCTGCCCGCCAACTTCCCGAAGCGAAACCGCATCATCGCGGCTTTGAGCCTGGGCACGGTGGTGGTGGAAGCCGCCCTGAAATCAGGCTCGCTAATTACCGCCGGGCAAGCACTGGAACAAGGCAAGGACGTGTTCGCCATTCCTGGCTCGATTCATTCACCGCAATCGCGCGGTTGCCATGCGCTGCTCAAGCAAGGCGCCAAACTGGTGGAGACCGCGCAGGACGTGCTCGAAGAGCTGCCGCTGACGCGGCAACGCAGTGGCGCCCGGCCAAAGTCAGCGGCAGGGCCAAGTACGCCGGCCGACCGCGATGAGTTGCAAGACGAGGACGTGCACGGCGACGACGAATTGCTGGCCGCACTCGGTTTTGACCCGGTCAGCCTCGACGCATTGGTGGCGCGCACCGGCATCGCGGCTTCGGTGCTGCAGGTGCGGCTGCTCGAGCTCGAACTTGAAGGCGACGTGGCGCGATTACCCGGCGGCTTGTTCCAGCGAATGTCCGCAAGCTGAGCCGCACGCGCATGCGGCGCCATCGCAACACGCCGCGATTGCTTGCCGGCCGCGCGTCAGTTCTGGGCTATATTGGCGCATGTTCGACGTGCTCGTTTTTGTCTACGAACATTATTGGCATGGCGATGCCTGCCCCGAATTGCCGCAGCTTGAACGCAAGCTCAGCGCGCAAGGTTTCGAGGCCGACGAAATCCACGATGCGCTGGTCTGGCTCGATGGCCTGAACCTCGCGGAGCAAAGCACCTCTGTCGGCGATCCGCCCATGTCCGGCGGCACTGCCTGGTCGTCGGCCGTCCAATCCGCCGCGAGCATGCGCGTGTACTCGGTGGCCGAGCAGGATCAGCTGGGTGCTGCATGCCTGGGCTTTGTGTCTTTTCTCGACTCTGCCGGCGTTCTGCCCGCGCCCATGCGCGAGCTGGTGGTCGAGCGCGCGATGGCCGCGTCCTCGAGCCGTCCGGTGTCGCTGGACGACCTGAAGATCATCGTGCTGATGGTTTACTGGAGCC
>JAQGMT010000023.1 GCA_028292185.1 Ramlibacter sp.
TTCATCCGGCAATTCAGCGAGGGCCCGCGCGTCGGCAACGGCACCAATAGCGCCAAGGTGAGTTCAGCCAAGAAGGCGCGGCGCGAGAAATCAACCGCCTGAGGTGACTCCGCAAGCAGCCCGGATCCACGCTGCACTGCCCCAGACGCAGTGCACGCGCTGCGGCTATCCCGATTGCGCCGGCTACGCGCAGGCGGTCGCCACCGGCGAAGCGAGCGTCAATCAATGTCCCCCCGGCGGCGCTGAAGGCATCGCCCGGCTGGCGGCGCTCACCGGACGGCCCGTGTTGCCGCTGAATCCGGCCAACGGAATCGAAGCTCCGCGCGCGGTCGCCGTGATCGACGAGGCGTGGTGCATCGGCTGCACCTTGTGCATAACGGCGTGTCCCACCGACGCGATCCTCGGCTCGAACAAGTTCATGCACACCGTGGTGGAAGCCTATTGCACCGGCTGCGAGTTGTGCATTCCCGTGTGTCCCGTCGACTGCATCGCCATGGCGAACGTCAGCGGACAACGCACCGGCTGGCAAGCCTGGTCAGCGGCGCAAGCGGACGAGGCCCTCGCCCGCTATGAGTTCCACCGATCGCGGCTGGCTGTCGCCCGGCAGCAAGGCGCAGAGGACCCGCAGGACGATCGCAAGCGCGATGTCATCGACGCGGCCCTGGAGCGCGCGCGCGCCAAGCGGGACCAGCGGCCGCGCGACTGAGCGCCGGGCGCCGCGTCGATCATCGATCCGATTTGGAAACGGCCTTGGCCAGCGGGGTCCAGCGATCGATCTCGCTCTGGACGAAGCGCGTGAAGGTGGCCGAATCGAAGTCGTCGGACTCGATGCTCTCCAGCGCGAGTTGCTGCTTCAAGGCGGGAGTCTGCAAGCCGCGGCGCACCTCCAGGTTGATGCGATCGACCAGCGGCTTGGGCATGCCGGGCGGACCCGAGAGGCTGAACCAGGTGCGCGCCGTGAGCTGCGGATAGCCCAGCTCGGCGAACGTGGGCACGTTGGGGTGCTCCGGCAGGCGCTTCGAGGCCGTGGTCGCCAAGGCGCGCAGCTTTCCATTCAGAATGTGCTGGTTGGCCGATGGCAAGGCCATGAACGCGGCCGGGATCTGGTTGCCCAGCAGGTCCACCACAGCCTGCGCGCCGCCCTTGTAGCTGATGTGAACCATCTTCAGATTGTTGGCGGCGCGAAAGGTCTCGCCGATCAGGTGGGCGTGGGTGCCCTGCCCCGATGAGGCCCAGTTGATGCCCTGGGGCTTCGATGCGACGTAGGCAATGAACCCTTTCACGTCCTGAACCGGCACGGCCGCATTCACCACCAGCACGACGGGTGGTCCGCCGATCATCGCGATGTGGGTGAAGTCCTTCATCGGGTCGAACAAGGCGCCGGGCGCGGCCGGCGCGATCACATGCGACGCGATGCCCGAGATGACGAGCGTATAGCCGTCCGGAGGCGACTTCGCCACGGCCTGCGAACCGATCATGCCGCCGGCGCCAGGCCGGTTGTCGATCACCACGGGCTGGCCGAACGCGGTTGAGAGGTGCCGGCCGATCAGGCGGCCCAGGGTGTCGGTGCTGCCGCCGGGAGAGAACGGCACGATCAGTTTGATGGGCCGGTCCGGCCAGGAGGATTGAGCCGTCGCCGATTCTGGAACGGCCGTCAAGACCAGCAGTGCGCTCATGGCCCAGCGCAACAGGGCTTTTGGATGATGGTTCATTTCTCTCTAACGATCCGCGAAGGACCCGCCTGTGTCAATGATGGATGCCCCACTGGACCGCGCCCCAGCCGCCTCACCACGGTATGAACGCCCCGATGACGCCAGCCGTTGCGATCAGCACGAGCGGCGGGACCTTGGTGAACGCCAGCAGCAGCACCGTGGCGGCGATCATCGCCGCGCCGATCCACACGCCAGGCGCCTGGCGCACCAGCAGGAACGAAGTCGATGCCATGAGCCCGAGCGCGACCGGGCCCAGCCCGCGCTGCAGCGCCTTGAGCATGCGGTCGAACTGCTTCATGCGGCTGAGCCGGGAGATCACGAAGGGAAAGATCAGCGCCGGCATGGCAATGCCGAACGTGGTCGCGAGCGCGCCGGGCAGGCCCGCGATCTGCCAGCCCATCACCGTGATGAACAGGATGTTCGGCCCCGGCGCGGCCTGCGCCAGCGCGATCGAGTTCATGAACTGCGTGTGGGTGATGTAGGCGTGCTCGTCGACGACGTAGCGATGCATGTCGGACGCGAGCGCCAATGCCCCGCCGGTCGCGAACACCGACAGCGACAGGAAATGCAGGAACAGCGCGGAAAGGTCGTGCCAACTCACCGGCCGAGGCTCCGCCAGGCCCACACCACGGATGCAATGCCCAAGGTGAGGACCACAGTGCCGACCGGCAGCCGCCCCAGCCCGACGGCGGCGAAGCTGAGTGCGGCGACCACCATGCCCGCGCGCTGTCCGCGCAGCGTGCGGCCCATGCGCAAGGCCGTGGTGATGATGAGCGCGACGGCGGCCGTCCCCATGCCGTGCAGCGCTCCCTGCACCTGCGGCACCTGCTGGAAATGCTGGAACACCGACGCGATGCAGATCACACCGACGGCAGGCACCAGCAGGAATCCGCCCAAGGTGGCGATGGCGCCGCGCAAGCCGAAAAAGCGGTCGCCCAGCAGCACGCAAAACGAAATGCCGGTGGGTCCCGGCAGCACCTGGCTGATGGCGTACAGGCCCAGGAATTCCTTGGGACTGAGCCAACGCTTGTCGCGCACCACGGCACGCTCCATGAAACTCAGGGCGCCGCCGAACGCCTGCATCGAAATCCAGGCGAAGGTGAGGAACAGCTCGCCCGGCGATCCGGGCGGAGTCTGGCCCTCTTCTTCAGCCGGGTCGTCAGTGACCAGCGGTGGCGCCATGCGAGCGCACCTTCTGCAGCGAAATGCGCACCGAGTAGACCACCGAGGTGAAAGCCACGAGGCCCACACCGACCCAAATGCCCAAGCCTTCCCAGCTTGCGGCGAAACCGGTCTGGAACTGGCGCATCAGGCCGGCACCCGCCGTCAGCAAAGCTATCACCGCGATGAAGCCGCTGGAGAAGCGGCTGGCGTGCCGCGCCAGGCGGTCGCTGCGGCTGGCGAACCAGCTCAATAGCGCGCCGTTGGTCGCATCGGCCACCAACATGCCCGTGCCGAACACCGCTGCCAGCAGCATCACCGCACCGATGCCGCTGAACTGGCCGCCCCGGCTCGCGAAGAAAGCCGCTTGCGCGAGCGAATCGAAGGACAGCGCAAACGCCATCCCCACCAAGGCCGGATGCATCTGGCCGCCGGTGACGCGCAGCAGCAGCGCCGAGAGCGGCCCGTGCGGCCGGTGCGCACCGGCGGGATGCCAGGCATGCGCGAAGTTGGAGGCCGCGATCGCCAGCAGGAAGCAGGTGGAGATCACCAGCCCGAGCCCGTCCAGCCACTCCGGCAGGATCGCGCTCTGGCCGTGCAGCAGCAGCGAGGCGATCAGGATGGTGGCGCTGTGGCCGAGCGCGAACTGCGCGCCCACCAGCCGCGAGGTCCAGTAGGATTTGTGCAGCTGGCGAGCGCGGGTCATGCCATCGACGACGGCAATGTGGTCGGCGTCGAATCCATGC
Source organism: Ramlibacter sp. (assembly GCA_028292185.1). Taxonomy (GTDB): domain Bacteria; phylum Pseudomonadota; class Gammaproteobacteria; order Burkholderiales; family Burkholderiaceae_C; genus Ramlibacter. The sequence continues at coordinate 3,620 of JAQGMT010000023.1, forward strand.
CGGAAGCCCAGCATGGCCACCAAGGCCAGCGAAGACAGCAGGGGCGCGCTCATCGATTCGATCATCACTCGATCTCCGTCGGAATCATGTTGTTGGGGAAATGGCCGCGCCGGCGGACCAACCGCGAACTGTGGCTGTCAGTGGTCATGATGGTGGTGATGGTCATGCCCATGCTCATGGTCATGACCGTGCTCGTGGCTGTGGCCATGGTCATGTTTGTGCAACGCGCCCTCGCCGTGCCGGTGCCAGCCGCTCGGGTCGGACTTGCCATGCGAGCGCGGGTCTTCGCTGAACACCAGTGACTTGATCGTGACCGGAACCGTCATTGAAGGCATGCGGATGCGGCCCAGGTCGACGAAATCGAAACCCCACAGCGTGATGCCGTCGATCACCAGCACCTCGCTCGTCACGCGCGCGTCTTCCTTCATCAGGTGCCCCAGCGTCAGCGCGATATCCCCGTCGACGATGAAATACAGCGGACGGCCGCTTTGCAGCGTCTGCGGGAGTGCGTCGAGCAGGCCTTTGGCCAAGGCGGCCAGGCGCTCATAGGTGGGCGCGCCGTTCCAGCGCAGCGACACCGCGTTGTCCTGCGCGCCTTCAGTGAGGTCGTGGCGCTTGAACGAAGCCGTCAGCGCCTGCTGCACTTCGGCCGAATCGATTACCTCACCCAGGGGCAGTGGCATCGGGACGACCTGCAGGTTCTTGCGCGGCAGCAAGACGCCCGGTTCCGAGATGAAGGTGGTGTTGCCGCTCAATTGCACGCTGTACTCGGAGGCACCCAGCACCGTGGCGCGGATGCATTCGCCCGCCTCCAGCAGCTTCCAGGGCAACGCGCCCGCGTCCAGCCGGGCGCGGATCGCCTCGCCCACGCGCTTGCCCAGGTCGCCGAAATCGCGCGCCTCGCGCCCGTAGACGTATTCACCCACGCCCCCGGAGAACATGATGCCGTCGAGGTGCTCGAGGTCCGGCAGCGGATCGGTCAGCAGCAGTTCCTGCACGTCGCTCTCGATGTATTGCGCCTTGACGATGCGCAGCAATGCATCCGCCATCGACTCCGCGACGCGCGTGAGCTGCTGCGGCTGGGTCATGCTGCCCACCTGCCAGTCGAAGCCGGCGCGCAACGCGTGCGCGCGCCCTGCCGGATCGAGCCGCGTGATGCGGCCGGTGTCGTCCACGACCAGCAAACGGCCGCCGACGTGCACGGCGGCAGTCGCCTGCAGTTCGCCCTTTTGCACCAGGCCCAATTTGCTGGTGCCGCCGCCGATGTCGATGTTGAGGATGCGGCTGGCGCCGTCGAACGAGCGCCGCGCAGCGCCCGAGCCATACACGGCCAACATGCACTCCATGTGGTGCCCGGCCGTCGCGCAGACGAATTCACCGCCCTGCTCCGCCAGCACCGCGGCGATGGCCTGCGCGTTTTCGCGGCGCAGCGCCTCGCCGGTAAGGATCACCGCGCCGGTGTCCACCTCGTCCGGGTGCAGTCCGGAAGCCTCGTACGCATCCTCGATGATCGCGCCGAGCGCCGCGGTGTCGATCAAGGTGTCGCTCTGGTAAGGCGTCAGCGCGATCGGCGATTGATACAGCGTATCGCGCGACAGGACGACGTAACGCGTCGAGAGTTGGTCAGAGATGCGCTGCAGGTGGATCTTCGAAAACACCACCTGCGTGCCGGCGGAACCGACGTCGATGCCCACGCTGTGCAGGACCACGTTGTCCTGCGCCCAGAGCGATTGGTCCACGTCGCCGAGCGCGCCTTCGAAATCGTGGTCGTGATCGTGGTCGGCGCCTTCACCGTGTTCGTGGTGGAGGTTGGCTCCGCCCTGATGATCGGCCAGGCTGTGCCTGCGGGCTGCCTCGGCGGCGGTCTCCGCAGGCGGAGTGGGACGGCTGGAATCCGGCATCGCTCGCCCTTCAGATCTTGAAGAATTCGAGCGCTTCGGGTGCGAACAGCTCGTCGACGGTGAGCAGGCGCTTGGACAGGCCCTGCTCGAAGTGATAGCGCAGGAAAGTTTCCAGCGTCTTGCGATTGCGCTCCAGGCCGTAGGGCCAGAAGTCATCGCCCATTTCGCGGCGCGCTTCTTCGACGTGGGCGGTCGCCCACGGCAGCATGATCTTCAGCGCGGCGGTCTCGGCGAGATCTTCATAAGTCTTGCGCTGGGCCTCCAGAAACGCCTTGTACAGCGATTGCGCGACCCAGCGATTGGCTTCGTACACATCGCGGCGGATGGCCACGGTGTGCATGATCGGGAAGATGCCCGTGTCGCGGAAATACTGGCGCTCGACGTCCACGAAATTCTCGAACAGGCGCTTGACGCGGCCGCCGCCGGTGCGAAATGACGACGGCATGCGCGCCGTATAGAGCGCGTCGATTTCGCCGTCCAGCAGCATCTGCGCCAACGTCTGGGTCTCGCCGATCGGCTGTACCTTGATGTTGGGCGGCAAATCCAGCTTGAGCTTTTCCGAGCGTCCCGGCTCTTCCTCGCCGCCGGTGTAATAGGTGACGCTGTCCACCGGCACGCCGTAGTGGTCCGACAGGATGCCGCGGATCCACACGGGCGCCGTCATCTGGTACTCGGGGTTGCCGATGCGCTTGCCGATCAGGTCTTTCGGCTCCTTGATGCCGGCCTTCGCGTTCACATAGATGCACGAATGGCGAAAGAAGCGCGAGGGGAACACCGGGATCGCGATGAAGGGACGTGGCGACTTTCCGAGCGACACCGAATACGAAGACAGCGACATCTCGGCGACGTCGAACTCCTGGTGGCGCAGCATGCGGAAGAAGGTTTCCTCGACCGGCATGTTCAGGTAGTTCAGATCGATGCCCTGCGGCTGCACGCTGCCGTCCATCAACGCGCGGGTGCGGTCGTAGTTCCAGCAGCCGAGCGACATTCTGAGTTGTGACATGAGAAAAATCTTTCTTGTGGATGGGCCCCGCGCAAGCAGCGCGCGGTGGTCAGTAGAACTGGTCGAAGTGCACCTGCTCCGACGGCACCTTCGCATCGACCAGCATGCGCTGGACGGCCATCGCCATCGCGGTCGGCCCGGCGAAGTAGATTTCGAATTCAGGCAAGCGGGCGGCAAAGCGCTCCAGCGCCACTTCGTGCAGGTAGCCGACGTCGCCCGTCCAGCCTTCGGAGCTGCCGCCGGGCAGTGGAGAAATGGCCGGGTGATAAGACAAGCGCTCGCCCCAGCCAGGCAGTTCCTGCAGCAGGTCGTGGCCGCACACGTCGGCCGGCGTGCGCCCGCCGTAGAGAAAGTGCAGCTTGCGCCCGGCGAGCTGCGGCTCGGCCATCGCGCCGCGCGCAATCGACAACATGGGCGCAAGCCCCGAGCCGCCGGCCAGGCAAAGGATGTCGCGCGGCGCCTCGCGCCGAAGCCACGCCATGCCGTACGGGCCGTCGATGGCGATGCTCTGGCCCACGGTCAGATCGTCGAACAGCGCGCGAGTGCCCGCGCCCTCCGGTGTGCGCCGCACGACAAACTCCCAGGTCTTGCCATCGGCCGGCGTGTTGCTCATGGAGTAAGCCCGCGCGCCGGTCACTCCCGGCAAGTAGGCCAGTGCGTATTGCCCTGGCTCGAAGCTGTGCGGCGCGTCGAGCACGAAGCGGAACTCGCGCATGTCGTGGGTGAGCGGCCGGCTGCGCTCGAGCACGGCCTGCAACCGTTGCGGCCGGTGCGGCGGCGCGTAGCGCTGACCCAGGCGCAGCTTGATCGTGCAGTCGGCCAGCGGCCGGGTCTGGCAACCCAGGTAGCGCTTGCGTTTGCGATCGTTCTCGGTCAGGCCGGGCGCGTCGGCCCATTGCACCTGCACGTCACCTTCGACGAGCTCGAAGCGGCAAGTGCCGCACGAGCCCACATTGCATTCATAGGGAAAGCCCAAGCCCGCACGCTGGCCGGCGCGCAGCAAGGTGTCGTCGGCCGCGCAGCCGAACGCCGCTTCGCTTCCGGCCAGCCGGACCCGGTACTCCACCGCGCTCATGACCGCGAGGGCCGATCGCCGTGAACCATCGTCAACGACGGCACCTTGTAGCCCATGCGGGTGGAAATCCCGGCGGCGGTGGTGATGACCTGTGGCACCAGCCGGCGCAGTTCTTTTTTCGTCAAACGCTGGATCGGCCCGGCGAGCCCGACCGCGGCGATCGCCTTGCCGGAAATGTCGCGGATCGGCGCGGCCACGCTGCGCATCCCGATCTCGCTTTCTTCGTCGTCGGTGGCATAGCCGCTCGCACGAACCTCGTCCAGCATGGCGCGCAGCACCTTCGGGTTGGTCGTGGTTTTCGGCGTGCGCTGGACCATGTCTTCCTTCAACACGGAGGCTGTCAGCTCGGGATCATTGAACGCGAGCAGGACGCGTCCTTCGCTGGTGCAGAACGCGGGCTTGCGCGTGCCGATGTAGGAACGCGTGCCGATCGCCTGCGCGCTCTCCATGTTGTGCAAGTACATGATCGATGTGTCGTCGAGGATGGCCAGGTGCACCGTCTCCTGCGTCTGGTCGCGCAGCGCCGTGAGCAGCGAGAGCGCCTGGTGCGACACGTCCATTCGCTGGCGCACGAGCGCACCCAGCGAGAACAGCGACAGTCCGAGCCGATAGCGGCCGTTTTGCGGATTCTGTTCCAGGAAACTTTCGCTGGCGAGCGTCACCGCGAGGCGGTGCACGGTGCTTTTTGCAAGCCCGAGCCGTTGCGCGATGCTGCTGATCCCGAGCTCGGGCTCGCTGTGCGAAAACACCTTGAGCACGCGCAATGCCGAAGCCACCGAGGACAGGCGCCCGCTCGCGGACTTCACCTCCGGCACCGGGGCCGGCTTCACTTTTGCATCCATGGACGAGATGGTACCGGAGTTTTCTTTTATATGGAACCCCGTTCCCTATCAAGGAACGGGCGCCCAATTCTGGGGCGCAGCGCCGGGCTCAATACACGCCCGGCACCCAACGTTTTACACGCGCGCAATACGCGAAGTAAGCAGGCCCGAACAATTGCGCCAGGTGAGCCTCGTCGCTTCTTGCCCGGCGGTCGAACCAGAAGCAATGCGCGATGAACACGAGCCACGCCGGCCACGAGAACATGAGGGCGAGACCCACGAAAAAGATCAGGTGCCCCAGGTACATTGGGTTGCGCGCGAAGCGATACGGCCCGGCCGTCACCAGCCGTTCAGGCGGGTTCGACAGGCCTGGCCCGCCACCGCCGAGCTCGGTGCGAAAGCGGCCCACCCACCAGTACTGCCCATAGCCCCAGGCGAGCAGCGGAACGCCCCAGAAATCGATATTGGGCCAGCCACCGTCGAGGGCCGCATTCACCAGCAGCAACACTGCCGGCCAGAGGATGAACGTGCGATTGGAGGTGCTCTTGAACCAGCGGCGCAGTGACCGGCGCCCGGTCATCGGCGCGCGGCCCATAGGCTCATTCCCGCTCGGGCTGCGTGTGCGGCATGAACACGATCAGCACGTTCGCGCAGACGATGGTGCCCGCCAGGAAATAGAACGTGGCGCTGAGCCCGAAGCGGTCGGCGATCAGACCGCCGATCAGCGGCGCTACGGACGAGCCGAGCGATTGCGCGCCGAACAGGATGCCGATGCTGCTGCCGCCCATGTTCTTGGGCGTCGACTCCAGCAACCAAGCCTGCAGAACCGGCCGCAAGGCGTACAGCACGAAGCCCAGCACCGCGATGAAGGCGATGAACATCGGCGACTTGCCCGCGAACGCCATGAACACCAGGACGACCGCCGTCATGGCCATGCTGGACATCACCACGCTGCGGCGGCCCATCCGGTCCGACAAGTGCCCGGCGACGGGCGCGGCGGCCAAGCCCGCCGCCTGCAGCGCGAACATCGAGGCGCCGACGAGCATGATCGAATAGCCCAGTTCGCGCGCCAGGTACAGGGGCAGGAAGGTGAGCAGCGCATTCTGCGTCATCGAACGGAAGGCGCCGCTCGTGGACAGCAGCATCAGGCTGCGGTTGCGCAAGAGCTGGCGCAGGTTGCGGCCGTATTCGCGCAGCGACTGGCCCGCGGACTCGCCCGCGGGCTCTTCTCCAGCCACGGCCCGCTTCTTCTTCGGCCCGAGCTGCAGGGTGCCCAGGAACACCAGCAGCAAGACCGACATCACGAGCCCCGGCACGACGTTCATCACCACCACCTGGCGCCACGTGAACACCGCCAGCAGCGCACCGATCACCAGCGGCGCGATCGCGTCACCGGCGTTGCCGCCCATGCCATGCAGCGACAGCACCAGTCCCTTGCGGTCGGGATAGCGGCGCGCCAGGGTCGGAATGGCCGTGGGGTGCCACAAGCTGTTGCCGATGCCCACCATCATCACGCACATCAGCAGCAACACGTAGCTGTGCGAAAAGCCCATCAGCAGGTACGGAAAGCCCACCCAGAACAGCGACACCGCCATCAGCAGGCCCTTGCGCCCCACGGTGTCGACCAGCACGCCGCCGGGCACGTTCGCCACCGCGCCGGCCAGGTACTGGCAGGTCATGATCAGCCCGATCTGGCTGAACGACAGGCCGAGCTCCGCGCCGATGATCGGCAACAGCAGATAGAAAGTGGCCGGGTACCAGTGGGTCAGCGAGTGCCCCAGCGAGATCAGCCAGACCTCCTTGAACGACTTTGCCGTCGCTGCATCGGCCGGGCCCGGCGCTGTGGTTCCGGATGCACCCGCCGCAGCGGTGGTGAAGCTACTTCTCATCGACTGTCATCCTTGATTTCATCGCGGGCCGCTTGAGCGGCCTGCGCGCTTGAGCACCGTCTCATCGAACATCGCACCCCATTTATCGGCGTCGTCGAGCGAGCCGGCCGGATCGGTGATCACTATCTTGACACCCTTGAGGGGCGACGTCACCTTGGTATTGCTCGGTACGTAGTCGATGGTGGTCATCAACTGCTGCGCATCCGTCAACATGTATTCGTGAAACAGCAGCCCCGCAGCCGGATGCGGCGACTGGCGCGCCACGCCCACGGCGTTGGAGCGGGCGAACGCCGGCTCGAGCGCGAACCAGTCGATGGGCGCGCCCTTTCGCTTGGCCTGCTCGGGCATGTAGTTATAGACCGTCAGGGCCAAAGGCACTTCGCCGGAGACCACCATGTTGGTCAGCAAGGTGTGGCCCTTGTGCGGCGCAATCCCATTGCGGGCCACCAGGTCCTGGAAAAACTTCAGCCCTTTTTCCTTGCCGCCCATGACGTCCATGACGGAGGCGAACCAGTCCTCGTCCTTGGCCTCGATGCCCAGCTTGCCCTTCCACTTGGGATCGAGCAGGTCCTGGTACGTCCTGGGCAGGTCGGCCTTCTTGATCAGGTTGGTGTTGTAGGCCTGGACCCAGACCGACAACAGCGTCGCGGCCCACATGCGGTGCTTGGGCACAGCGCCGGCGACCAGGTCGCGATACGCCGGCGAGTTGACCGGCTGCAGCACTTTCTCGCGCGCCAGGGCTTCCATCTCGGGAGATCCGAAATGGACCACATCGACTTCATGCCGGTTCGCCTTCGCTTCCACCAACGTGCGCTGCAGCACCTTGTCGGTGCCGGCGCGCCAGACATTCACCTTGATGCCGTACTTGGACTCGAACGGCTTGATCAGCGTCGGCAGGTCTTTCTCGGCGATGGTCGTGTAGAGCGTGAGCGTGCCTTCCTTCTTCGCCGCCGCGACGATCTTGTCCATGCGGTCCGCGCCTTCGTAAGTGGCCAGGGAGCCCTGGGCCGCCGCAGTGCCGGCTGTCGCCAGCGCAGCCACCGACAAGAGCATGTTCAACCACGATGTCATGAGGCTGCTCCCGGCAACGAACTCAGCGCGCCTTGACGGCGAAGATTTCCTGGTACAGGTTGGTCCACTTGTCGCCCGCGTCCAGCATCATCGCGGCGTCGACGAACTTCATCGGCTGCTTGGCCATTGTGCTCGGCACCTTGGTGTTGGTGGGGACGAAATCGCGGCTGGCGAGGATCTTCTGGCCTTCTTCGCCGATCTCGAATTCGTAGAACAGCAGGGCGGCGTGCGGATGCGGCGCCTGGCGCGCGACGCCCACGCCGTTGGGCCGGGCGATGGCCGGGCCGATGGACAACCAGTCGATCGGCGCGCCCTTCTGCCTGAGCTGCTCCACCTTGTAGTTGTAGACCGTCAACGCAAACGGCACCTCGCCCGATTGGACCAGCTGCGTCAACAGCGTGTGCCCCTTGCGCACCGACATGCCGTTGCGGGCCACGACGTCCTTGAACAGCTTGACGGCCTGAGGCTCGCCGAGGATCTGGGCGACGCCCGCCAGCCAATCCTGGTCTTCCTGTTCGATTCCCAGGCGCCCTTTCCAGCGTGGGTCCAGCAGGTCTTGCCAGGTCTTGGGCAACTCTTCCTTCTTCACGGCCTTGGTGTTGTAGCCCTGAACGAAGACGTTCAGCCGCGTGCCGACCCACTCGCCGTGCGGGTGCAGGGCCTCGGGCATCAGGTTGGCGTGACTCGGCGACTTGATCGCCTGGAAAATCTTTTCGCGATGCAGGGATTCGAGTTCGGGACCGTTGGTCTCGACGACGTCGAGCGTGAAACGGTTCGCGCGCGCCTCGGTGACGGCGCGCTGCAGGACCTTTTCGGATCCGGCGCGCCAGACTTCGGTCTTGACGCTGTACTTCTTCTCGAAGGCCGCAAGCAGCGGCCCCATGTCGTCGCTTTGCGCGGAGGTGTAGATGCTCAGCGCACCTTCCTTCTTCGCCCCGTCGATCAGCTTTTGCATCCGGTCGGCGCCGGTGTACTGGGCCAGGTCGGCCATGGGGCCCTTGGCTTGCTGCGAGAACGAACGCCCGGGCAAGGTGAGCGCGCCGGCGGAGGCCAGCAGCAGGCGGTGAAATTCTCTCTTGTTCATGATGGTTTGGATGTGGTGTGGGCGTCGGGACGTTCAGGCCGTCTCACTCGCCTTCTTTCTTGACTTTGGCGCCGCCGAGGAACAACTCGGACCAGAGCTTGTCCCATTTGTCGGCCTCGTCGAGCGTAATCACGGGGTCGATCATTTCGAACGGAAATTTATTGAGCGGTGTATCTACAGCGCGGCTGGCAGGCACCCGGTTGACTTCCTTGATGAGTGTTTGCCCTTGAGGCGAAAGCATGAAGTCGGCAAACAGCAGCGCGGCGTGGGGATTGGGTGCCCGGGCCGCGACGCCCACGGCGTTGGGCCGGCCGAACGTCGGCGTGAGCGGTGTCCACTTGACCGGCGCTCCGCGCAGCGCCATTTTCTCGACGTTGTGGTTGTAGATGGTGGCGGCCATCGGTACTTCGCCGGAGGACAGCAGCTCGGCCATCAAGGTATGGCCGCTGCGCATCTGCGGTTTCATGGCCGCCAGCTTGCGGAAGAACGCAATGCCCTTTTCTTCGCCCATGGACTTCACCATCGCGCCGAACCAGTCGGTGTCGCCCGCTTCGAGGCCGACCTTGCCCGCAAAGCGCGGGTTGAGCAGGTCGAGGTAGCTCTTGGGCGCGTCTTCCGGCTTGATTGCCTTGGTGTTGTAGCCGAGCACGAAGAAGTTGAAGCGATCGGCGATCCAGAGCCGATGTTTTGGAAATGCCGCCGGCGGCAAGTCCTTGAAATGCGGGCTGAAGAACTCGGCCAGCAGCTTCTCGCGCGCCAGGGCTTCCATCTCCGGCCCGTTGGTCTCGAGCACGTCGCACAAATGGCGGCCTGCCCGCGCCTCGGTGACGGCGCGTTGAAGCACTTTTTCGGAGCTGGCGCGCCACAGCGAAGTCTTGATCCCGTACTTCTTTTCGAACGCCTGGGTGATGGGACCCGAGTCGCGCGTGTTGAGCGACGTGTAGATGCTGACCGCGCCTTCTTTCTTCGCGCCCTCGACCAGCTTGGCTTCGCGGTCGGCGCCCTTGTAGAGATAGAACTCGCGATTGCGCGCCGCCGCGTCCTGGCTCCAGGCGCCTGGCGCCACAACCATGGCAAGCGATGCGGCCACCAGCTGGCGCCGAACGGGATTCACGGCCGGAGCCTGGGTCATGTAGGTCTTCCGCAAATGAAAAAGCGGCCGGGCGCGGATGCACCCGGCCGCTTCGCGGATTTTAGAAGCTGTGCGAAATACCCAGCGCGAAGTGGTTGATGTCCTCGCCCGGGTTGGGGGTCTGGGCAAACTCGTTGTTGTTATAGCGAGCCGACTTGCCGTTGATCACGCGGCTGACCGCTGACCACAGGTAGGTGCGCTTGCTGAAATAGTAGGCGCCGCCCAGCGTGATCTGCTTGCCTTCCAGGCCATCCGTGGTGCAGGCAGCCGCTACGCGGGTGCAACTGCCCGCCTTCGACATCACGATGTGAGCGGAGGTGCGCCACCTGTCGCCCCAGCGGCTTTCAGTGGCCAGCAGGTAAGCCATGTTGTGGTAGTTGCTGAAGCGTCCAGCCACCGTCGCGTTTTCGTTGTAAGACTTGCGGATGGCGTCGAACTCGATCTTGTGCGCCTTGCTCGGGCGCCATTCGATGGCCAGCTGCGTCGCCTTGTCCCTGGAGGTGGTGGGATCCGTGACGGCATTGTTGCGCTGCGCCGCCGGCGCGTTGCCGGAACCGCCGAACAGGTCGTAGTGGATTTCGTGAGCCAGCGACACGTACAACGGGCCGCTGTCCCACTTCACGCCCATCGACAGCACGTGCGGATTGTCGGGGCCCGTCACCTCGTCGGTGGACCAGTCGATGCCGCCCGTGAAGCCGGCGATTTGCGGCGTTTCATAGATGATCGAGTTGGCGCGGCGCAGGTGGAAGCTCGACGAGCCGCTGGTGCCGAAGCCGGTCTTGCGCAGCACGTTGCTGGTGGACATGAACGTTCCGCTGCTCAGGCCCAGGAAGCCGACGGTGTCGCCGTATTCCTTGAAGATCGTGTCGTGGTTGCCCAGCTTCACTTCACCCCAGTTGCCTGCCAGGGCGACGAAGGTATTGCGGTTGAACGTAAGGCCCGGACCGGCGCCGCTGCCGTCATCCACCTTCACCTGGCTTTCCAGCTGGAAAATGGCCTTGTTGCCGCCGCCCAGGTCTTCCGAGCCGCGCAGGCCCCAACGGGAATTGCCGGCCGAGAAGCCGTTGATGCCGGGGACGCCCAGGGTGCCCGTGGGGGTGCCTGCGAGGGTCGACAGCCCGGTGGTGCCGACGGCGGTCGGGCCCGAACCCTTTTCATGCAGGAAATAGGGGTAGAGCTTGCCGTACAGCTGCAGGCCGCTGCCCCCTGGCCCATCTTCGTCCTGCGCCATAGCGGCCGAGCCGACCAGCAACGAGCCCAAGGCCAGAGCCAGAGGAAGTTTCTTAAATTGCATTCATCGTCTCCAAGTGTGGGTTGCGCGTCCCATAAAATCTTCGTTATTTGTTCCGCTATACGGGACAATAGTCCGCCAACAAGAACGAATTGACTTTATCGAGCACCCACTCCAGCGTCAATGACTGTGGGCCCTAAGTGTTGCGTGCCCGCACTATGGTTTGCGAGGGGGTGGCAGGTCGGCCAGCTCAGCCTGGTAAGCCTCTTCCATTTTCGGCGCGAGGCCGACTTTGGCCAGCGCCGATGAAAAGCTCTGGCGGATCACCGGCGATTCGTCGGCATAGTCGATCTGATGGCCGCCGACACGGCGGCTGATCCAGGCCTTGGGCACACCCTGCGCGTTGCGCACGGCCACGCCTTCGGCCTTGAACGCCAGGTAGCGCGCCGGGGTGGTGCCGGTGTTGAAATGCTGGTGGAACCACATGTTGGGCGGGACGATCATGGTCCCCTCCTTCCACTCATAGCGCTTCGGCTCCTCGCCCTCCGGCCACATCAGGCTGAAGCCCTCGCCGCTCAGGATGATCACGTGGGCGCCCGGGCCGTGCATGTGGGCCTTCTTGTAGGTGCCGATCGGGAACTGCGAGATGTGGCTGTTCATGCTGCCCTTGGCCATGCTGAAGCGGATGTGGCCGCCGCCAGCGCCCCGCTCCTTGGCCGAGATCAGGGGCAGGTTGACGGCGTCGGCCACGAAGTTGGTGTCCAGCAGCAGCCCCTTTTGCTCGCCGCCGTTTGCGAAGTAGTTGGACTCGCCCGAGAACCGGTTCTTGAAGTCGTACCGGGTGCCGAACACGAAGTCGGTGTCGCCGAACGAGTTGATGATGACCGGCGCATTGGTCACCGAGACGAACCGCGCCGGCTCCTTGCCCGAGCCGTTGAAGTGCTGGTGGCTGGCGTTGAGCGGGATCGCGAAAATGGCCCCGGCCTTCCACTCGAAGCTGACCTTCTGCCCGGCGTCGTTCCAGACGCTGGTGGAGCCGCGGCCGTCCAGCACGTAGATCATCTCTTCG
>JAQGMT010000030.1 GCA_028292185.1 Ramlibacter sp.
GACCCGCCGTGTCCTTGTAGGGGTCGCCGACGGTGTCGCCCGTGACCGCCGCCTTGTGCGCGTCCGAGCCCTTGCCGCCGTGGTGGCCGTCTTCGATGTACTTCTTGGCGTTGTCCCAGGCGCCGCCGCCCGTGCACATGGAGATCGCCACGAACAGGCCGGTGACGATCGTCCCCATCAACAGGCCGCCGAGTGCCTTCGGTCCGAGCACCAGGCCGACGACGATGGGCACCACCACCGGCAGCAGCGACGGGATCATCATTTCCTTGATCGCCGCCTTGGTGAGCATGTCGACCGCCACGCCGTATTCGGGCTTGGCCGTGCCTTCCATGATGCCCTTGATGTCGCGGAACTGGCGGCGCACTTCGACCACCACGGCGCCGGCGGCGCGGCCCACGGCCTCCATCGCCATTGCGCCGAACAGGTAGGGGATCAGGCCGCCGATGAACAGGCCCACGATCACCATCGGATCGGAGAGGTCGAAGCTGATCGACTGGCCGTAGCTTTCCAGCTTGTGCGTGTAGTCGGCGAACAGCACCAGCGCGGCGAGGCCGGCCGAACCGATGGCGTAGCCCTTGGTCACGGCCTTGGTGGTGTTGCCCACGGCGTCGAGCGGATCGGTGATGTCGCGCACGCTGGAGGGCAGGTCCGCCATCTCGGCGATGCCGCCGGCGTTGTCGGTGATCGGGCCGTAGGCGTCCAGGGCGACGACGATGCCGGCCATGCTCAGCATCGAGGTGGCAGCGATGGCGATGCCGAACAGGCCCGCCAGGTTGTAAGCCACCAGGATGGCGATGCAGACGCAGATCACCGGGCCCGCCGTCGAGCGCATCGACACGCCGAGACCGGCAATGATGTTGGTGCCGTGGCCCGTGGTCGAAGCGGCAGCGATGTGGCGCACGGGCGAGTACTGCGTGCCCGTGTAGAACTCGGTGATCCAGACCAGCGCGCCCGTCAGGACCAGGCCGACGGCGCACGCGCCGAACAGGCGCATCTGCGTGCCGGTGGCGGTGATCGCGTTGTCGGGCATCAGCCAGGTGGTGACGAAGTAGAAGGCGATCAACGACAGCACACCGGCCACGGCCAATCCGCGGTACAGGGCCGGCATCACGTTGACCATGCCCGGCTTCGCCTTGACGAAGAAGCAGCCGATGATCGACGCGATGATCGAGACGGCGCCCAGCGCCAGCGGGTAGAGCACCGCGCTGGTCGCGGCGTTGCTGACCAGCAGCGCGCCCAGCACCATGGTGGCGATCAGTGTGACGGCGTAGGTCTCGAACAGGTCGGCCGCCATGCCGGCGCAGTCGCCGACGTTGTCACCGACGTTGTCGGCGATCACCGCCGGATTGCGCGGATCATCCTCGGGGATGCCGGCTTCGACTTTGCCCACCAGGTCGGCGCCGACGTCGGCGCCCTTGGTGAAGATGCCGCCACCCAGGCGCGCGAAGATCGAGATCAGCGACGCACCGAAGGCCAGGCCGATCAGCGGATTGAGCAGGCGCGCCAGGTTGCGGTCAGGCGTCATGTTGCCGTTGCCCGCCAGGAACCAGTAGAACGCCGTGACGCCCAGCAGCCCCAAGCCCACCACCAGCATGCCGGTGATGGCGCCGCCGCGGAATGCGACGTCCAGCGCCGGGCCGATGCCGCGCGTCGCCGCCTGTGCGGTGCGCACGTTGGCTCGCACCGACACGTTCATGCCGATGAAGCCGCATGCGCCGGAGAGCACTGCGCCGATGACGAAGCCGATGGCGGTCTGGCCATCGAGGAACACCCCGATGAGAATGGCGAGCACCACGCCGACGATCGCAATGGTCTTGTATTGCCGGGCCAGGTAAGCCGCTGCGCCGGCCTGGATGGCGGCCGCGATTTCCTGCATGCGGGCGTTGCCCGGGTCCTGCGAAAGAATCCACCCGCGGGCCCAGAAGCCGTATGCCACGGCCGCAAAGCCGCAGACGAGCGCGAGTATCAGCGCCGAATTGCCTGTCATTTGAACTTCTCCTGTCGTTGTTTCGCTTGGAGAGGGCCCACGCAAGCGGTGCCCCCGCTGCGTTGCTTCCTCGCAAGCTCCCCACGAGCGGGAGGCGATTGGCCAACCCCGGAAATATAAGTGAAAACCTGCCGCAGATCAGCTGGGCCAGATCAAAGAACAGGCGGCGAAAGTAAAATCAGGGTTAACACCAGGGGCGCGAAACGGCGCCCAATCGAAAAACCATGTCCCTCGACAAAGTCTCTCCCGGCAAGCACGTTCCCGACGCGTTCAACGTGATCATCGAAATCCCCATGAACGCCGACCCGGTGAAGTACGAGGTGGACAAGGAGTCGGGCGCGATCTTCGTGGACCGCTTCATGAGCACGTCCATGCACTACCCCACCAACTATGGCTACGTGCCCAAGACGATCAGTGGAGACGGCGACCCGGTCGATGTGCTGGTCATCACGCCGGTGCCGCTGATCCCCGGCGTCGTGGTGACGTGCCGGCCGATCGGCATCCTGATGATGGAAGACGAGGCCGGGCAGGACGGCAAGGTACTGGCCGTGCCCACCGACAAGATCCTGTCGATCTACACGCATTGGCAAAAGCCCGAAGACATGAATCCCTTGCGGCTGAAGACGATCGCGCATTTCTTCCAGCACTACAAAGACCTCGAGCCCGGCAAATGGGTGAAGATCCTCGGCTGGGAAGGCCCCGAGGCGGCCAGGAAGGAAATCATGGCGGGCATCGAGAACTACCAGCGCCAGCACGCGGCCGGGGACGCAAAGCCCGCCTGAAGGCTGGTTGCCCGGGAGGGCGGCGGCGGAGCGTCACCGCTGGCGGAACGGGCTGCGCTGCTCGAGTTGCTCGAGGTAGTTGGCAATGCCCTGGTCCTCGCGCGCGAGAAACCGCTCGACGGCGTCCGCGAACGCGGGTTGCGCCAACCAATGCGCGCTGGTGGTCTTCACGGGCATCAGCGCTCGCGCCATCTTGTGTTCACCTTGAGCGCCGCCTTCGAAGCGTTGCCAGCCCTGCGCGATGCACCACTGCAGCGGCTGGTAATAGCAAGCCTCGAAGTGCAGGCAGTCGACCCGTTCGAGCGCGCCCCAGTAGCGGCCGTACGCCACTTTTTCCGCACCGTGTTCCTCGAGGCCGATCAGGCTGGTGGCGATCGGTTGGCCGCCGCGTTCAGCGACGAACAGCAGCCAGTTGCCGGCCATGTTGCGCGCCATGCGATGAAAGAAATCGCGAGTGAGGTAAGGCGCGTTGCCGTGCTCGTGGTAGGTGCGTTCGTAGCAGCGGTAGAACAGGTCCCAGTCGGCAGCGGTGATGTCGCTGCCCCGTGACCAGCGGAATGTCACGCCCGCGTCGGCCACCTTGCGCCGCTCCTGGCGGATCTTCTTTCGCTTCTCCTGCGCGAGGCTCGCCAGGAACGCATCGAAATCCACCCAACTCTGATTGGTCCAGTGAAACTGGACGGTGTGGCGCAGCATCAGTCCGGCGGTCTCGCAGGCGGTGACGTCCTCGTCCGATGCGAACAGCAAATGCAGTGACGACAGCTTCTGCTTTGCACACCAATTGACGGCGGCATGGACCAGTGCCTGCCGCGCTGCTGCGTCGCGCGCCAGCAGGCGCGGCCCGGGGACGGGCGTGAAGGGGCTGGCGATCACGGCTTTCGGGTAGTACTCGAGCGCGTGCTGTTCGTAGGCGCTGGCCCAGGCCCAGTCGAACACGTACTCGCCATAGGAATGCGCCTTCAGGTAGAGGGCGCAGGCCGCCTGCAATTGGCCGCCGCGAAACACGCCGAGGAAACGCGGCGTCCATCCGGTCGCGCGGACAGCGCTTTTGCTCTGTTCCATGGCCGCCAGGTATTCGTGCCGCATGAAAGGACTGCTGACCTGCTGCTGAGCCAGCAAGCCGTTCCATTGCTCGGCGTCGATGTCCACGGCCGAGCCCAGCACCTGGGTGACATAATCGTTCGAGTTGTTCTTCACTGCTGCCATGGCTCTCAAACTTTGCGTTGCCCAGCTCAACTTCGTCGTGGGGGACATGGCGGGAAACGCGCAGAAAATCATCGCCGCCGCCCGCAGCGCTTACGCGCAAGGCGCTCGGCTGCTGCTCACGCCGGAGCTCTCGATCTGCGGTTACGCGGCCGAGGACCTGTTCCTGCGTCCGGCCTTCATCGCTGCCTGCGATGATGCCGTGAAAACGGTGGCCCGCGAGCTGGCCGGGTTAAAAGGCCTGCACGTGGTGGTCGGCCATCCCACGGGCGGCGACATCCGCAGCAAATCGGTGGCCGTGCACCGGCGCTTCAACGCGGCCAGCGTGCTCAGCGAAGGCCGGGTGCTCGAGACCTACGCCAAACGCGAACTGCCCAACTACCAGGTGTTCGACGAGCGCCGTTACTTCACTCCGGGGCAGGGCACCTGCGTGTTCCAGGTGGAAGGGGTGAACGTCGGGCTGCTGATCTGCGAGGACGCATGGTTCGATGAACCCGGCCTGCTCGCCAAGGAATCCGGCGCCGAGATGCTGGCCGTCATCAATGCCTCGCCGTTCCACGCCGGCAAGGGCGGCGAGCGGGTCGCCCGCATGGCCGAGCGCGCCCGCGCGCTGGATCTTCCGGTGGTGTATGCCCACCTGGTGGGCGGGCAGGACGAGGTGGTGTTCGACGGCGCTTCGTTTGCCCTGGATGCCGACGGGTCGGTGGTGGGCAGGGCCCCCGGGTTCCAGGAGGAGCTGTTCATGGTGCAGGCCGCCCGCGAGCAGGATCGCCTCAAGCTGACGGCGAACATCGTGCACGAGCGCAGCCTGGAAGCCGACTTGTGGGACGCGCTGGTGCTGGGCGTGCGCGACTACATCGGCAAGAACGGTTTCCCGGGCGTGCTGCTCGGTTTGTCGGGCGGAATCGACTCGGCCCTCGTGCTTGCCGTGGCCGTCGACGCGCTGGGGCGTGACAAGGTCCGCGCGGTGATGATGCCCTCGCCCTATACGGCCGACATCTCATGGGTCGATGCGCGCGACATGGCCGCGCGGCTGGGCGTGCGCTACAACGAGATCTCGATCACCCCGGAGTTCGAGGCGTTCAAGGCCTCGCTGGCGCAGGAGTTCAAGGGCCTGCCCGAGGACACCACCGAAGAAAACATCCAGGCCCGGATCCGCGGCGTGTTGCTGATGGCCCTGTCCAACAAGTTCGGCAGCATCGTGTTGACCACCGGCAACAAGAGCGAGATGGCCACCGGATATTGCACCCTGTATGGCGACATGGCCGGCGGATTCGCGGTGATCAAGGACGTGCTGAAGACGACGGTGTTCAAGCTCGCGCGCTGGCGCAACGTCCACGACCCGTATGGCACCGGCATCAGCCCGATCCCCGACCGCATCCTCGAGCGGCCGCCGAGCGCCGAACTGCGCCCGGACCAGGTCGATCAGGACAGCCTGCCGCCCTACGAGGTGCTGGACGCGATTCTGGGTCGCTACATGGAGAACGACGAAGGCGTGGAGCAGATCGTCGCCGCGGGCTTCGACCGGGCGTTGGTGGTGCGGGTTGCGCGCCTGATCCGGGTCAACGAGTACAAGCGCCGCCAGGCGCCCGTGGGTATTCGGGTCACCCATCGCAGCTTCGGCAAGGATTGGCGCTATCCTCTTACCGGTAAATTCAACTCCTGAAGCCTTGCGGGACAGATCTTTAGCTCTGTCCGTTCCTGAAGCCTCGCGGGACAGATCTTTGGCTCTGTCCCCAACTTTCCTGAAGCCTTGTGGGACAGATCTTTAGCTCTGTCCCCAACTGATTAAAGAGACCCGCCCATGAAGCAGATCACCGCCATCGTGAAACCGTTCAAGCTCGAGGAAGTGCGCGAGGCGCTGGCCGAATGCGGGGTCACCGGGCTCACGGTGACCGAGGTCAAGGGTTTCGGCCGGCAAAAGGGCCACACCGAGTTGTACCGCGGCGCGGAATACGTGGTCGATTTCCTGCCGAAGGTGAAGGTCGAAGTGGTCGTGAAGGACGGCGAGGTGGAGCGCTGCATGGACGCCATCGTCAAGGCGGCACGCACCGGCAAGATCGGCGACGGCAAGATCTTCGTCACCAGCGTGGAGCAGGTGGTGCGCATTCGCACGGGCGAGACCGACGAATCGGCCGTCTGATCGCGCGCAAGCCCGCGCGGCTTCAGATTTGGGACAGGTCGCTGCGCTGTGAGGCCGTGGCGATCGCGCTGGTCAGGTCGTGCAGCAGCGCCGCGGCGGTTTCGCCGACCCGCAGCAGGTCCATCTGCCAGTCGCCCATGAAACCCTTGGCCACGCTCGATCGCAGGAACGCAAGCATCGGATCGAAGTAGCCGCCGGCGTTCAGCAGGCCCAGCGGCTTGTCGTGGTAGCCCAGTTGCTTCCAGGTCCACACCTCGAACAACTCTTCCAGGGTTCCGATGCCGCCGGGCAGCGCCAGGAAGGCGTCGGCGCGTTCGGCCATCATGCGTTTGCGCTCGTGCATGTTGTCCACGACGTGCAGCTCCGTGCAGTCCAGCTT